>JBFFND010000055.1:0-9330 GCA_041563375.1 Gammaproteobacteria bacterium
GAATTGCTCGACTCACTGGACGAATTCGCGCCGCCGCCCAAAGCCCGTGATGCCGGTGCGCGCATAGTTGAACCGGATGAAGAAAAGTTCACCGGTTTTGTGTTCAAGATCCAGGCGAATATGGATCCGCAGCACCGTGACCGGGTGGCCTTTATGCGCGTCTGTTCCGGCAAGTTTGAAAAGGGCATGAAAGTCAAACATGTGCGTATTCAGAAAGAAGTGAAACTGAATGACGCGGTTACCTTTATGGCATCAGACCGGGGCCATGCGGATGAGGCTTATGCCGGTGATATTATCGGTATTCATAATCACGGCACGATTCGTATCGGCGATACCTTTACCAAAGGTGAAGACCTGCAATTTGCGGGTATCCCAAACTTTGCACCCGAATTGTTCCGCCGTGCACAATTGCGTGACCCATTAAAAATGAAGGCACTGCAAAAGGGCCTGATTCAGTTATGTGAAGAAGGTGCTACGCAGCTGTATCGTCCGTTGAACAATAACGACCTGATTCTGGGTGCGGTGGGTGTGCTGCAGTTTGATGTAGTGGCGCACCGACTGCAACACGAATACAACGTTGAGTGCAGTTTTGAAAATGTCAGTGTGACCACGGCGCGCTGGGTTGAGTGTGATGATGAAAAAATGCTGAACCAGTTCAGGCAGAAAGCTTCATCGAATCTGGCACTCGATCATGCGGGTGACCTGGTATATATCGCGCCAACACGGGTGAATCTGGATATGACCCAGGAACGCTGGCCGGATATTCGTTTCCTGGCAACTCGCGAACACGCCAGTTATGAGGTCTAGTGTACCTCTGAATAATGATGACATATCTCTGGCTCGCAGAGACATATCAGCATTGTTCAGAGGCACCCTGGCTGTCTTATGGCTGCGGCCGTTTGAGCGGCCGGTACTCGAATTCTTCGGGTTGCTGATCAAATAAGCGGATAGTCAGTCCGCTGTCAGGATAGAGCCAGTTGCGTTGCCTGTCATCAATTTCCACTACCTGTTGTGGTATGCCGAAGCGCAGAGTAATCAGCTCTTCACCATATTGAATGGCCGGCTTATACACAATGCAGGCAATTGGTGTCGACAGGTAATCCATTTCCACAGCGGATGGCAAACTATACACCGTCTGCTGTTGCTCGTTATTGTCCGCCGTCACTAAATCCCTGTGTAATTGCTGCAGTACTGATTGCTCAAGTTGATAATACAGGTCTATATCAGACACAATCCCATCCATAACCAGTTCGTTATAGTGAGCGATCAGGGCGGGTTGGTTGTTTTCATCGATAACCAGCCGGGTTTCTGCAAAGCTGGCAAAAATCTGGTTGGCTTCCTGTATATTGCTTTTGCCCAGTGTCAGGCCGAACACCCGGCTGGCACCGTTGTCCTGTATCGTAATGTCCCAGGGCGTGTAGTTAAGTTGTGTGCGAGGTTTGTACTGGCCCAGCACGGCAATCATCATTGCACTGCCCACCATCAGAAAGATTAGAAAAGTCCGGTTCATAGAGTATTATCTTCTGCTTTGTTATGATCAACCTGAATCTACGGCTTAACCGTGCGCCTGGCATAAACTCTTGCTCTCACAGCGGATCAAAAAATGCCCGCTTAACCTGAGGGTGAAGCTAAGATTTTTTGAAACCCCTGTTAAACCAATATCTTATACCATTCATCCACGTTTAAGCCGTAGATTCAGATTAAAATAGACTATATTGTCAGCATATACAAAGTTCACAGGCGTCGGATGCTGGTTATGTCTGGTTAAGTTTGACAGTTGCTGCTACAGACAAAAGCACATATTACACTGAATCCTGCGAACAAAACGTGCACCGAACTTACAGTTCGGTGCGTATATAAGTTGTAAGCTCGCACCGACTGCGGCGATTATTTAATCCGGATGTATCAAAAATGTATAAAAACAGATCGGTGATTGGCTGGGCATTATATGACTGGGCTAATTCAGTGTTTGTGACCGTGGTTATCGCCGGGTTTTTTCCCATTGTTTTCAAATCTTACTGGGCCAGTGAATTACCAGGTTCGGAAAGTACCTTCTGGCTAGGTCTGGGTAATGCACTGGCCAGTCTGGTGGTAGTGATTATTGCGCCCTTACTCGGTGCTGCAGGTGATAAGTACCATCTGCGCAAACCTATGTTGCTGGGCCTGATGCTGGTGGGGGTGATTACTACCGCAGCCCTGAGCCAGTCTGCATTGGGCCATTGGCAAACGGTGCTCGCGCTGTATGTTGTTGCGAGTATTGGCTTTATGGCCGCGAATGTGTTTTACGATGCATTGCTGGTGCCACTCAGCACAACCGCACAGGTGGACAAGGTTTCCGGTCTGGGCTATGGCATGGGTTATCTGGGTGGCGGTATTTCTCTCGCAGCCTGTGTTTATCTGACCCAGCAACCGCAATTGCTGGGTTATACAGACACCATTGACGTCGTGCTGTTCTGTTTTATTCTGGTGGCAGTATGGTGGTTTGTCTTCAGTCTGCCATTGGCGATGTGGACCAGGGATGGCCCGCGATTACAGAATGCGGAAAACAGTTCGGTATTTTTCACCACGCTACGTGCATTTAAAATGGCTTTTTCGAACCGTGAAGTCCGGATGTTTCTGATTGCCTACTGGATTTATATCGATGGCGTGGACACGATTATCCGCATGGCAGTAGATTATGGTATGGCTCTGGGGTTTGAATCAAATGATCTGATTATAGCCCTGTTAATTACTCAATTTGTCGGCTTCCCGGCCGCTATAATCTATGGGTATATCGGCGCAAAGGTGGGGGTTAAAACCTCTATCATGGCCGGTATTGGTATTTATGCATTGATTACCCTGCTCGGTTACTCAATGACAACCGTGGCCGACTTTTATACGCTGGCGGTGCTGATTGGCCTGGTGCAGGGCGGAGTACAGGCAATGAGTCGCTCATTCTATGCGCGGATGGTGCCGGTGGATAAATCGGCAGAATATTTCGGTATTTATAATATGCTGGGTAAATCTGCGGCAATCATTGGCCCCTTGCTGATGGGGTTGGTAGCATTAATTACCGATAATCACCGCTATTCAATACTGTCGCTGCTATTGCTGTTTGTGCTGGGTGCGTTGTTATTATCACAGGTGAAAAATCCACAACAGAATGTAAGTAGAGTTAGCGAATAGTCTTTAGCGAATGCAGACTCAAACAGTATGTCCACACAGGGGTTCAGGTTCAATATGATTAAGGCGTACAGCTAATGGATATTGCCGATATTCGTGATGCATATCTGAAGTGGAATCAACAACAGATTGATCATCTTTCGCTCGAGCTGGGTGATGATGACGCGACACTGGTTCGACTGCTGCCGCTATTACTACATATCAATAACCGGTTTTTGCCCGGTTATATATCGATGGATACCCCTGTCGGTATCAAGTCTTATAAGCCAGGCGCAGGTACGATTAACACGGCACGTCAACTCAATGACAAGTTCAGGTATAACGCGGAAGATACCATTGATACCTACGTGATTGAAGCGCTGTACTTTCAGTCTTCATTGCTGCAAAAAAAATTGCAGTGCTGGGTGTTCAGAAAAGATGGCCTTACGGATGTACAGATTGATCTACTGCAGAACAAATTACATAAGTTGGCCGACTGGTATCAATCAAGGCAGTTAAATATAAAGTTTAACTTTGTGGATTTAACCACATTCAGGCAAAGTCCCGAAGTTATAAATCAGGCACACGGGGGGCTATGGCTGGATATTTTTTATAGTGAAAGTGTGTTACTCGCTGGCAAGTACCCGCTGTGGTGGATGGTGCCACCTGAACGCGAAACAGAATATGATGCGTACCTGAAATACATTCAGGACAGGCGATTTATTGAAGGTGAATACCTGGATCTGGGCAACGCCAGCGATTACCATGCCACAGATTTACTGGGGTTTGCTGTTTTGCTAGTGCAGCAGGTTAAAAAAAAACCGGAAGTATGCCTGTTCAATTTATTACTTATTGCGCAGAAAGCAGTAGCATTACCACAGAGTGATGGTGTAGCCATGCGTATCAAGCAGGCTTTTTACCAGGGGCAGGTGCCTCTAGTGGCAGTTGAGGTTATGTCCCAGCTGCTTGAGTCAGTCTTGAACCGCAACGCGGCGCAACAAAGCCATCTGGCATCTGGTTCACAGGATGGCGTACCGACCAGTTCTCCGGCACGGGTGATTTCACAGTTAAGAAAAGTATCAGTTAATCTTAATCCACTCTTGCTGGATAATATGCTGGGTGATTCTTATCAACCGACCTCCAGTGTGCAGGGTGTTGATAATGTCATTTCCCATTTAAATCTGTTCCGAGCCATTTCACAGAAGATCAGTCAGCTGTTTGACTGTATCCTTGAGGTTTGCCAGCAGCAGGATAATGAATCGACCGCGCAGGTCGAGCTTTTAGCGACTGCAGCACATATGCAGAATTTTCTGCAGGAAAGTGCTGATCGAGTGTCATTGTACGGCGCTGGCAGCAACACAGGCTTCATTTTCGAGCGGATTCAGTTACGCCATGAAACGGCTGCTACTGACCAGTGGAGCCTGGTGCTGTATGAAGCGGAAGAAGCTGAGAAAATTATACAGGGGTTTACCAGTATGCTCAGCTTGCTAGCCTGGTGCTGGCTGAATCGTCTGGTGGATCAGTCTACCCAGGTCTCGGTGGATTGTCCAAAGCGTGAAATAAAACAGATTGAAGCGCGCTATGTGATGGAGGTGCTGATACAGCAAATAGAGCCGCAGCGGATTTATGAAATTCAGCCAGAGGCATTTGAACATCCGTCGCGCCCCGTACAGTCATTGCTGTTTGTGAATTTTGTCAGTGCGAATAATACAAGTAATGCATTACTGGAAGGCGATGACCCATTTGATTTACTGTCTTCATCAGTGCATGTCAGCAGCCATTGTGAACAGCTGGTTATTAATAGCTGGGGGGAGGTCTACAGTAAACAGTACAATGCTAATCTCGGTATCATTGAATGTCTATGTGACTGGCTACAGTGTGCATCCATCGACCGTTTATCAATGCCTCAGCGTATGCAGATATTCGGCCATGGCACCGCTGACAGTACCTATCTGTCAATACGGGTGACACAGGTCTATAATGAAATGCAGTCATTTTTTCTGCATACGAAAAAACCGAGTGGGCGATTTATTTTACGTCTGGGTAATGAGTATTATCGGGTTCAGCAACAGGATGCGAAAATCAGGCCAGAAAAAATTGGCCGTCTTGATCAGCTGTTGCATTATCTGGAACGGCCTTCAGCTGTGTTTCTCAGTACAGGTTTTGAAACCCTGGCGTTTCCGCAGGAGCCATTGAAAGATATTTATCGTCGTAACAAGGCGGACACAATACAGGTGTTTTACCGGGTTATCGGGCGGGGTGCGATCTGCTGGGTGCTGGATGAACGCGGTAGTTTATGGCGGGATGAAATTCGCCTGTTTGATCGCGAAAGTTTTGTTACGCAATGGTTGTACCTGTATCGCAATTTGCGTAACCGGCTTAAACAGCTGATGCGGCTTGAAACCGAACCGCCATTGCTGGAAATTCAGCAAATCAGTTTTAATCAGCTGGGTGGGCTGGAATTCTATCCAGTTGGTGCAGAAGGTGTGTCGGCCTATAAAACATTTTTTGATATACAGTTGCAGATAGTCGAGGCACAACAGAATGAGCAGTTGAGTCTGAGCTGTGACGGTCGATGGTTCAGTTATGACAAGTTTGGCGAGAAGGCGCTGACTGAGTGTGCTAAATACCTGTCAGGAAAAATGCACAGTATTCGCTCACGACCTTTTTACATTACCGATGTGGATGCGCCCCTGTCGCTGTTTGATGTGCAGCAACCGAACGAATTGCAGTTCTGTCATTTATTAAAGATCAAACGCACTGTCGAACATAAACTGTACAGCCTGCTGCTAAAAAAGGTCGCCTCCGCCTGAAGGCTTAATGTGAGTCCAGTTTGCTCAGTTCATTAAGAATGGATACCACCAGTGATTCGCCCTGCGGACCGATTTTGTCGCACAGTTTATCCACGTCTCGTTCGCCGTCCACCAGCGGTTTGATCAGGGTGCTGAAGCGCGCCAGGTCACCCTGGGTATTCGACATGGCTTCTGCCATTTGCCCGAGCATGCTCAGTGCATTACTGTCACCCTTGCTCGCGCCATTGATCAGTTGTGCCAGCATCGGTGCCGCGAGCGTGGGATCTGCGTCCTGATTCGGATCGGGCAGGGTTGATGGATCCTGAATGCCACGCAGAATGGCATCGACGATCACCTGGTCTTCTTCATCCAGGCCTTTCAGAATGCTGCTGTCCCGCTGACCTTTTAGAACTTTGCGAATGGCTGTCACCAGGTTACCCCAGCCATTTTCTTCAGAGGCTTTTAATACCTGCTCAAGTCCGGGACGCAATGAGGTATCACTGATCGAGTTCACCACATTGACGATCAGCGGCGCATGAAATGTGGTGATCTGTTGTTTCTTTTCTGCAGCAATATTCATAAGCGTCTCGTTCCAGGGTTCTGTACGGATTACAGCGCGGAAATCTTTTCCAGTTGCTGTTTCAGGTTGCTCAGCGCGGATTCCATCTCGGCGGCGCGTTCACGTTCCTTGTTTACCACAGCCTCCGGTGCCTTATCAACAAAGCCGGGGTTATTGAGCTTGCTGCTGGTTTTTTCCAGGTTGACTTCTATTTTGCTGATTTCCTTGCCGAGGCGCGCCATTTCAGCGTCCTTGTCAATCAATCCGGCCAATGGAATCAGGATTTTCATCTCGCCCACCAGCGCAGTGGATGATTCCGGTGCGCTGTCAGTGTTGCTGATAAAGTCCACTGATTGCAGTTTGGCCAGGCTGAAAATAAACGCCTCGTTATTCTGATAGCGTTGTCTGTCGGCATCGCTGGCATTCTGCAGAATCACCGGCAGTGCCTTGCCCGGTGCGATGTCGCTTTCCGAGCGAATACGGCGCACCCCCATCACAAACTGTTTTAGCCATTCCAGTTCTTCTTCCGCTGCCGTGTCTATCAGCGCTTCGTCTGCCTGCGGGTAGGGCTGCAGCATAATGGTTTCATTTTCGATGCCGGCCAGCGGTGCGACCCGTTGCCACAGTTCTTCGGTTATAAATGGCATCAAGGGGTGATTCAGGCGCAGAATATTTTCCAGTACCTGTACCAGCGTCTGTCGGGTGCCGCGTTTTTGTTTGGCAGTGAAATGTTCTTTCATCAGCACCGGTTTGGAGAGTTCCAGATACCAGTCGCAGTAATCGTCCCAGACAAAGGCATAGAGTTCCTGCGCCGCCAGGTCAAAGCGGTAGGCATTGAAGTGGCGATGCACATCACTGATGACCTGTTGCAGGCGTGAGCGAATCCAGCGATCCGCCAGTGAATAGCTGCAGTCTGCATTATCAATGCCGGTGTCCTGATCCTCGGTGTTCATCAGCACATAGCGGGTCGCGTTCCAGATTTTATTGCAGAAGTTGCGATTGCCGGCAATGCGGTCCGGTGACAGCACCACATCTCGACCGCTGGTGGCCTGTGAGGCAAAGGTAAAACGCAGCGCATCGGTGCCCAGCGCAGGAATGCCGTCAGGGAACTGCTTGCGCGTGGCCTTTTCGATTTTTTTCGCCATCTGCGGCTGCATTAAACCGCTGGTGCGTTTGGCCACCAGTGATTCCAGGTCAATACCGTCAATAATATCGATGGGGTCGAGTACATTGCCCTTGGACTTGGACATTTTCTGCCCGTCCGCATCACGAACCAGACCGTGGATATAGATTTCCCTGAACGGCACCTGATCCATAAACTTCAGGCCGAACATAATCATTCGCGCCACCCAGAAGAAAATAATATCAAAGCCGGTGACCAGTACGCTGGTCGGGTAGAACTGCTGTAAACGATCGGTTTTTTCCGGCCAGCCCAGGGTGGAAAACGGCCAGAGTGCCGAGGAGAACCAGGTGTCGAGTACGTCCTCATCCTGTGTCAGTTGCAGTGAATCATCCAGCTGGTATTTTTTGCGCGCCTCGGCTTCATTGTCCGCCACATATATATTGCCGTCATTGTCATACCAGGCGGGAATGCGGTGGCCCCACCAGATCTGCCGCGAAATGCACCAGTCCTGGATATTATTCATCCATTCGAAATAGGTTTTGTCCCAGTTTTCCGGTACAAATTTGATGTCGCCATTTTTTACCGCATCAATCGCCGGTTCGGCCAGTGGCGCGATTTTTACATACCACTGATCGGTGAGGTAGGGTTCCACCACAGAGCCAGAACGATCACCGCGCGGCACCATCAGCTTGTGATCCTTGATCTCGGCCAGCAGGCCCAGCTCTTTCAGATCGTGCACGATCATGTCGCGGGCTTCGTAGCGGTCCTTGCCCTGGTATTTTTCCGGCGCCTGCTCATTGATGCAGGCATCCACGGTGAGGATATTGTACATCGGCAGGTCGTGGCGCTTGCCCATTTCATAGTCATTGAAGTCGTGGGCCGGGGTGTTCTTGACGCAGCCGGTACCGAATTCCATATCCACATAGTCATCGGCAATGATCGGGATTTCACGGCCTACCAGGGGCAGGGTGATGGTCTTACCGATCATGTCCTGGTAGCGTTCATCATCAGGGTGTACCGCCACCGCCGAGTCCCCCAGCATGGTTTCCGGGCGGGTGGTGGCTACCACCAGCTGACCCGAGCCATCAGTGAGGGGGTAACTGAAATGCCACAGATGGCCGGACTCTTCCTCGGAAATGACTTCCAGGTCGGACAGCGCGGTGTGCAGGATCGGGTCCCAGTTCACCAGGCGCTTGCCGCGGTAAATCAGGCCCTCGTCATACAGCTGGATAAATACCTTATGTACGGCCTCCGACAGGCCCTCATCCATGGTGAAACGCTCATGCTCCCAGTCCAGTGAACCGCCCATACGGCGCAATTGCCGGGTAATGCTCCCGCCGGATTGCTGTTTCCAGTCCCAGACCTTTTCAATAAAGGCATCGCGCCCCAGGTCGTGGCGTGATTTGCCGTCAGCCGCCAGCTGGCGCTCAACCACCATCTGCGTGGCGATACCCGCATGGTCGGTGCCCGCCTGCCACAGGGTGTTATCCCCCTGCATGCGATGGTAGCGAATCAGTGCATCCATAATGGTGTCCTGGAAGGCGTGGCCCATGTGCAGAGTGCCGGTGACATTGGGTGGCGGAATCATAATGCAGTAGTTGGCTGCGTCGGGCCTGGTGCCGGGGGCAAAATAGCCATGCTCTTCCCAGCTTTGATACCACTTCTGTTCGATTGACTGCGGGTTGTAGGTTGTTTCCATGGATGTACTGACTTGC
>JBFFND010000056.1:0-9317 GCA_041563375.1 Gammaproteobacteria bacterium
ATGGTACCGACATAGGCCTGGTGATTAGCAGTGGGAAGTAGAACGCAACGGCTGCTGTGTACGCCTTCACCCAGCATCACTTCAATCTGCTGCGGGCTTTTACGATACACCAGCACGTCGATTTCCTGACCGCTTTCGGTAGAGCGAACTTTAATGGTCTCGTTTTGCATCTGTATGTCTCCGACGTGCTTTGTGGATTCGAATTGAGGTTAACCCAGTTTTCTAACCCTGAATTTTTTACCCTTGATTTTGCCTTCGGTTAATAATTTTAACGCCTGTTTGGCGACCGAACGTTCCACTGCCACATAGGCAATGGTATCGAACAGGTCGATCTTGCCGATCTGCTTGCCGGGAATGCTTTTATCCGCAGTGAGTGCACCCAGCAGATCACCGGCCCGCAGCTTGTTTTTTTTGCCTGCGTTGATACACAGCGTCACCATCGGTGGACTCAGCCGAAAACCCTCGCGGCGTTTCAGTGTGTTGCAACTGTCGATACGCAATGGTGCTTTCTGGTAATCTTCAATTGCGACCAGCTTGGGCGCTTCCGATGACATAAACAAACTCAGTGCCAGCCCCTGGTTGCCGGCGCGGCCGGTGCGACCAATTCGATGCACATGGGTTTCCGGGTCGGGGGAAAGTTCGAAGTTGATCACTGCATCCAGATCCTTGATGTCCAGACCCCGTGCGGCAACATCGGTGGCAATCAGCATCGAGCTGCTTTTATTGGCAAACTGCACCAGTACTCGATCACGGTCTGCCTGTTCCAGGTCACCGTGTAACGCAACTGCATGGAAACCCTGTTGCCAGAGTTCTTCTGCCAGTTCCTTGCACTGGTGTTTACGGTTACAGAACACCACGCTATGCGCTGGTTTGAACTGATGCATAAGCGACACCAAAGTATTGGTGCGTTCACCTTTTTCTATTTCATAGAAAATCTGTTTAATGTTTTTACTGTCATGCTGGCTTTCCACCTGGACTACAACTGCCTGTTGCTGTATCTGCTGGCTGATCTGTTTAATTTCATCCGCATAGGTGGCGGAGAAGAGCAGGGTCTGGCGCTGGCTGGGCAACAGTTTGATAATGCGCATCATCTCCACCTGAAAACCCATGTCCAGCATACGGTCGGCCTCATCCAGTACCAGCGTGTGTAGCTGATCAACTTTTAATGAGCCCTTTTGCAGGTGTTTTAAAACACGCCCCGGTGTGCCCACCACAATGTGTGGCTGGTGTTCCAGGGAGGCGTATTGCGCACCGATCGGTTTGCCACCGCACAGGCTAATGATTTTGGTATTGGCCAGGGGGCGCGCCAGGCGTCGCAGTTCATTCGCCACCTGTTCCGCCAGTTCCCGCGTCGGGCACAGCACCAGTGCCTGGGTCTGGTTATTGATGTCCTGCAGATGGTGCAACAGCGCCAGACCAAAGGCCGCGGTTTTACCACTGCCGGTTTTAGCCTGGGCGAGTACATCCTTGCCCTGCAAGGTCAGTGGCAGGGTTTCCGCCTGTACCTCGGTCATTTGCTGATAGCCCAGTGAGTCGAGGTTGTCGATCAGGGGGCGGGCAAGGGATAAGGTGCTAAAGGCTGTGCTGTTCATGCTGTGTGTTCGGCTGATAGTGGATAGATAATGCCAGGGTGATGGCTGGCGCATCATAGCATTTATCCGTGAATAACGGCCCATTTATCAGTATGCGTGCGCTATAAAGCGGGATAAATCTTTACAAATTCGCAGGCTGCTTGTAGTTTTGCCAGTAAAAAAGGAGAAAAGTGTTGATTATCAGTAATCTTGAAGTGATACCGGGTAAACGTATCCAGCAGCATCTGGGGCTGGTGCAGGGCAGCTCGGTACGCGCCAAACACATTGGCCGTGACTTTATGGCAGGGATAAAAAATATTTTCGGCGGTGAACTCAGGGGCTATACCGAGTTATTACAGGAATCCCGTGAAGAAGCCACTAATCGCATGCTGGCTCAGGCCAGTGCGGTGGGTGCTAACGCGGTGTTGAATGTGCGTTTCTCAACCTCCAGTGTGGCCACCGGTGCGGCAGAACTGTTTGTGTATGGCACTGCAGTGATACTGGAGTAAGGATCAATGTACGATCTGATTATCTTTGTCGGCTTGCTGCTGCTGGGCTATGGCTTCGGCCGGGCGGCAGAAGCTGGCCATTACAGATCGATTCGTAAACGTGAGCGTTTTCTGAATCGGATACCGGTCATTGCCTCGCGCATCCCACCCCACGGTGAGCCGAATTTCGACAGCCTGCTGGTCAGTGGCAATGTGGTGATTTCGGTAGATTACTTCAAACGCTTTGTTGCGACCCTGCGCAACTTTTTTGGCGGGCGGGTCACGTCTTATGAATCGCTGCTGGATCGTGCGCGTCGCGAAGCGGTGTTGCGTATGAAGCAGGAAGCGCGGGCAATGGGTGCAACCATGGTGTTTAATATAAAGTTTGAAACCGCCAGTATTCACAAGGGCCATGGCAATACCATCGGTTCAATCGAAGTGCTGGCCTATGGTACCGCACTGATTCCCAATAATGTCGAAGTGGTACACACCGCTAATCTCATGCGCTGATGATGCAATACACCAATCCGCAGATACCCGAGGGTATTAATACCAGTCAGAATCATCCACTGAAGGAATTTTTTATTCTTACAGCGGGTGTGATTGCGATTGTTATTGTCAGCTTTTATCTGTTGATTGTGACGGTCGATTTCTTCGCTGATAAAATTCCCTTTGCCTGGGAACAGTCAATACCTGTGGACGCCTTACTGGAAAGTGAAACCAGCGAGGTACCGCCTTATCTTGAGAGTTTAACCCGACAGGTGGCCGCTGACATGACCTTGCCTGACGATATGCAGGTGACACTGCATTATGTCAACTCTGAGACGGTGAATGCCTTTGCCACCCTGGGTGGACATATAGTGTTGCATCGGGGGCTGCTGGAAAAACTGCGCAGCGAGGATGAGCTGGTGATGGTGGTTGCACATGAAATTGCACACCTCAAATACCGGCATCCGATTTCGTCTGCCAGTCACAGTTTGCTGGCAATGATGCTGCTGTCGCTGTTCACTTCATCGGCGGATGATATTTTAAATCGGCTGATGGGTACCAGTGGTTTATTAACCCTGATGAAGTTTTCCCGTGACTATGAATACAATGCAGATGCCGCTGCAGTTGATGTGCTGTTGCATCGTTATGGTCATGCACAGGGTGCGGTGGGTTTGTTTGATGTGTTTAAAGCTCAACATACTGGTGGCGAACCGCTGGAATTTGTAAATACCCATCCGTTAACCGAGCGACGTATTCAACGGGCACTGAGCTTGGCTGAACAGCAAAGCGGTCTGTCAGCCGAGCAATCAGCGAGTAAAAATCTGCAGCCATTACCTGTTGAATTTACCGAGTGGCTGGCTGCAGAGTCAGCCGATAAATAGAAATAAACCCATAATCCAGGGATCGTTCTGTATGCCTGTGTAGCTGTTACGCCTTATGCTTCTTTGCACAGTTCAAGGTGAACCGGGTTAACGCAAAGACGATTATTGCAGGTTTGTCTGGCAAAATGACCAGGTGGTATTTCGCCGATAAACGCCATATAACTGACATGCTCGGCGCTCTGCATCTGTATACGTTCACTTTCATCCTTGATTTTAATGCGGCCATGACCACTATTGGAGACCTGGCCGGTCCATAACCAGCAGTCACTGTTGCTATCTTCCCTGACATAGGCCATGACCATTTCCTTCAGGCGGGTACTCAGGCTCTGTTCTTTAAGGGGCATGTTCACGTGCTTCTCCTGCGAGAATATAAATATCAGTTATTCAATAACAGCTACCCGGTTCATACCGTGTTGTGCTGATTGCGGCTGTTCAAATCCCGTTCAACATTTATGCTGCAGACATTGCAGCGGGCTTTGCCCGTCAGCAGGCGTGAAATCATTTCCCGATGCCGGGCAAAAAATCGATAAGCAATATCGGCAAACCAGCGAATCACGGGCCAGCGTAGAATTTTCAGCCAGCGGTTTTTCCCCACCGCCTGCCAGATCGCGCAGTTAGCATCCAGCCCGGTCAGTAGTTCACCCTTATCGGTTTCCACATGTAGCAGGTCATAGGCCTGCTGTGGGTCGATGTGCGGAAAGCGCTGGCTAAAGTCCTCGGCGTGCAAATCTGCAAATACAATCTGCCCGGATTCGTCAGCGACTTTCAATTGCTTCATCTCCGCCATGCACAGTGGGCAATGGCTATCAAAATAGATAGTGAGCTGCGTCATTTCACTGGCTCTCCGGTTAACCCTTCCGCCAGGCGCCATGGCTTACCCTGGCACTGCGGGTAATCCGGGCAATGAAGGGTACAGCCCCGACAGGGTAAAGCTGCCCTGGATGGCAGTAGCTCCTCCCGGCTGCTGAAAGACGGGTTTGAGGCCTGGTTGTGGCTGTCTGTGCTGATCTGTGTCATTGGCATGCCTGGTCACTGTGTGTCTGAGCCGGTAATCTACCGTCCGGAGAATTATGATTAGCTTATATTGGATTATACGGTTATCAGGTGTTTTGTCTAGGACAAAGTGTGTTAATATTGTTTCACGATTAGCCCAGAAATGACATGGGTAACCCGGGAGTTAGTATTATGTCGGCACAGGAAGAGATGTTCTCAATTGGCGCGGTGGAGCGAGATAGCGGTATATCACGTGATACCCTGCGCATCTGGGAGCGCCGTTACGGTTATCCACAGCCCCTGCGCAATACGAAGGGGGAGCGTATCTATCCGGAGTCACAGTTACGTCATTTGCAGAAGCTGCGGCGTTTTCTGGACCAGGGCATGCGCCCGGGAAAGTTACTGCGACTGACTGACGCAGAGTTTATGGCGCTGGAAAGTGCGTCCGGCGGCTCATCGACAGAATCCTCGTCCATTTCCAGGCCTTTATCACCGCTGGTTGCGGCCTGCCTGACGGCGGTGCAACAGCTGGATGAGCAGGCGCTGTTGAAGACATTGAGCCTGGCCCATCAACAATATGGCCTGTCCGACTTTATCAAGCAGTTTGTCGCTCCCTGCGTGATCGCAGTGGGTGAGGCCTGGGCCAGGGGTGATATTGAGGTATACCAGGAGCATTTCTTTACCCAGCTCATGACAGAATACCTGAATATCGAGATTGCAAAGATGCGCAATAGATCCAGCAGGCCGCTGGTGCTGTTAGGTAGCCTGCCGAGCGAGTTACACACCCTGGGTTTGAGTATGACCGCCGCTATGCTGGCCTGCCACGGTCTCTCCAGTATCCAGCTGGGGGCAGCTATGCCAATGGATCAGTTGAGTAAGGCGGCGCAGGAGTTCAATGTGGATATTGTGGGCTTGAGTTTCAGCAGTGCCTATCCCTACGGCAACCTTCGCAATGATATACAGGAATTACGCGACAGTGTGCCATCTGACATTGATATATGGGTCGGTGGTGAAGGGGTGAGAAAACTGCGTAAATTACCCACGGGAGTGACTAAGGTGACTGATTTTGAGCAACTGCCAATTTAGAAAAGCCAGAAAGTGAGCAATGACTAACGGGTCTTTACAGGTTGCTGATCCAGACAAACTCATAGGGCTGGAGCACAATTTCCTCGCGCGGGTCTTCATAGGGATGGCCGCTGATCAAATCGTGCCATGCATCGGTCTCAATCAGGTTTATGTCCTTTAATGCCAGGTTCTGCTCGGTATCGGATATATTGTAAATACAGAAGATGCTCTGGGATCGATCCTGGCTCTGCCGCCAGAAAGCAAAAATCGATTCAGCAAAGTGCAGGGTAAACTGAGTGGCATTGGGGTGAAAGGCTTTCTGTTTTTTGCGAATACTGATAATCAGTTTCAGGCGGTTAAACGCCTGGTGCTGCAGGCTATCCGGCTGGTTGAGCAGCGCACTCAGTTGCTCATAGTCCCAGTTGTGCCGGTTGATTGCACGACGGTTGGAGCTGGCCTGCATTTTCTGTGTATCGTTCGGTGTGGCAAACAGGCTGTGAATATAAAAAGCCGGTATACCTTCCAGTCCCAGCATAATGCCATGGGCACAGATAAAACGCGGTAGCTGGTAGCTGTCTTCACCTTTGAAGGTTCCCTTGAGTGCATCGATCAGACTGATATTCAACTCATAGGGGCGGTGCTCACCATTAGACATGGTGCGCCAGGATACATCTCCACCAAATTGTTGCATCAATGCCGCCAGTTGATCGACGGTTTCATCCTCCAGGATACCTTCCACCGGGCGTAAGCCAATGCCGTCATGTGAGGCGATAAAATTAAAATAGCCGGTGCCATTCTGTGCCGGGGGCATGCTCATGAGCCATTGTTTAATCAGTGCCGAGTTGCCGGATAACAGGCTGTATAAAATCAGCGGTGGCAGGGTGAAGTTATAAATCAGGTGCGCTTCATTGGCATTGCCGAAGTAGGACAGGTTTTCCCGGTTGGGAATATTGGTTTCGGTAATAATAATCGCCTGCGGGTTATTATGCTCAATCAGCAAACGCAACAGGCGAATTACTTCGTGGGTTTCCATCAGGTTAATGCAGTTGCTGTCCAGTTGTTTCCATAAAAATGCCACCGCATCCAGACGAAACAGTTTCACCCCCTTATCCAGGTAGAGTTTTATGATTTTGACAAATTCCAGTAACACATCGGGGTTGCTGAAATCCAGATCGACCTGATCATGGCTAAAGGTGCACCACACATGGCGCGTGCCCTGCAGGGTTTCGGTTTCACGTAATAGCGGCGAGGTTCTGGGGCGTACTACCTGGCTCAGGTCTGTCGCGGGATCCAGTGTAATAAAATAATCCGCTCCGGGCTGTTTGCCCTGTTTGAAATTATCGAACCACAGGCTGCGGCTGGAACAGTGATTGATAACCAGGTCTGCCATTAATGAAAAATCGGCGGCTATGTCACTGATCTGTGACCAGTCCCCCAGTGACTGGTTAACCTCACTGTAGTTAATCACCGAAAAACCGTCATCTGAACTATAAGGGTAAAAAGGCAGAATATGTACAATATTGCACACATCTTTAAGCTGTTTTTTCAGGAACTCATGCAGTGTCTGCAGCGGCGGTTCACCGTCTTTTTTAATGCTGTCACCATAGGTGATAGTGACCATGTCCTGCTCTGACCAGAGATTGGTATGCGGGCGCGGGCAATGGAACTGGCCTTGATCATAATCCATTAATTCCACAATGCTGGAACACAGTTGTTGATGATCCGCATCAGGATAGAGTTTCTGTAGATGGTCAGTAATGCGCGTTTTCAGTTCAGCCAGTTGTTGCTGTTTCATTGGCATATGCCGTTACCTTATTAGCATGTTTTATTGCAGGACTTTAACCCAGTGCCTTGCGGTCAGCTTCAACCGCATCCAGCAGCTGGCTGAATATATCGGGAATGGCACTGCTGACCCGGTTCCAGCTGGGAATGAACGGCGCTTCATCACTGTCCTCTAAAAACAGTCGGCCGGCATGTTTGATGTTTTCCGCGAACATTTCCACCATCATCTCCTCTTCGTTTATTTCATAGTCAAGCCCATTAAAGATGGCATCGTTCAGGTAGCTGTCGATTAAATCCAGTGCGATGCGATAATAGGTGGCCTTGGTTGTACGCAGGCTTTCCTCGGTAAAATTAATGCCGTCGGTGGCCAGTTTTTTGAAAATCGCCTTGCTGATCTCAATCGACATTTTAGACAGCCCATGCTGCTTGTCTTCTGGTGAAAGGTCCTGGTGTTTATGATCATACTGGTCTGCAATGTCTACCTGGCATAGCTGGCTGGTGGCGTAGTTTTTCCGCATTTCCATTAAAATGCCGACTTCCAGTCCCCAGTCGGTGGGCATACGCAGGCTTTCCATAACTTCATGGCGCATGGAAAATTCACCCGCAAGGGGATAACGGAAACTGTCGAGAAAATCCAGGTAGTCATGGGATCCAATCTGCTGGTTCAATGCACGCACCAGAGGGGTGACCAGCAGGCGTGAGACTCGACCATTCATCGAGTTATCGGCAACTCGCGGGTAATAGCCCTTGCAGAACTGGTATTTAAATTGTGGATTGGCTACCGGGTAGAGCAGGCGTGCCAGCATACCTCGCTCATAGGTAATAATGTCGCAATCGTGCAGTGCCACTGCCTTGGTGTTGCCTTTGGCCAGCATATAACCCATGCAGTACCAGACATTGCGCCCTTTACCTCTCTCGGTGGGCGCCAGTCCCATTTTGCGCAGCTTTTTATCAATAGCCATTAGATTCGGTCCGTCGTTCCATAGCAGGTCATGTGCCTGTGGCAGGTCGGAAAAAAATCGCAACGCGTGTTTGAATTCAGCTTTATTTGCCTGATCAATACCGATAACAATCTGTTGCAGGTAATCGATTTTTTTAAGTTCCTTGATAATGGTGTCCAGCGCTGGTCGCTGCAGTTCTGAATACAGTGAGGGAAGAATCAGGCCCATCGGTCGTTGTAGTGAAAAATAACGCAGCTCATCTTCCATTTTTTGCAGGCTGCGGTTGTGCAAATTGTGCAGTGTGGTAATTCGGCCGTTCTGAAAAAAGTCACTCATAAGGGTGCCTCCACCTGTGGGATTTTCAGCAGGGCCTTTTTAATCGCTTCAGCCCAGCCGTCGGGTGCTTCTTGTCGAGTTCTGATATGGGGCACCAGCAGAGTTTGCAGTGCCTTGTTGGAGGGCGAATTAATCATCACTGAAATGTCCGCCATGCTGAGCATGGCGGCATCATTGGGACTGTCACCGATCACTATCGTTTTTACTGTGGTATTGCTGGTTGTATAAAAGCATTTGAGCTGCTGGCTGGCATGCCCCTTGTCACAGTTGCCCAGTACATGTATAAAACGTCCACCTTGCAGTGTATTTAATCCATGGGCTTCGAGCAATAGTTCAAATGCATTGCGCTGTGTATCATCTGCCAGCCACAGCAAAGGTTCACTGTAGTCCCGATGCATTGCCTGTTTTGCATCAGCTTCGGCCAGGCCGGTTAACTGCATTACCTGTTGCACGCTGCACTCGGATAATAATTGATATGAATCACTGGGCAGTGACAGGCTGTCCAGTATCTGTCGGATTTCAGCCTGGGGTTTTCCCAGTTGTATACACCAGTAGTCTTCCAGCTGTGATACCTGGTTTGCGGCATCTATGCATTGTGGTTCCTCCGCAAACTGTGATCTGGGCAAATAAATAGCAGAGCCATTTTCAACAATCAATGGCGCTTCGATTTGCAGTGTTCGTTGTAGCGTTACACTCTCGGCAAAGGTTTTACTGGTATTGAAAATAATCGGAATCTGTTTTTGCTGTAATAGCCTGATTGCTGGAATGGCA
>JBFFND010000057.1:0-9312 GCA_041563375.1 Gammaproteobacteria bacterium
AGGAAGTATCCACCGCCGGATGGGTAAGTCCTTCGCCCGACTCTTCCCCCGTGACCGCCGGATCGCCCGAATGGAGAAGTCCGTCGCGACGCGCCTGCCACAACGCCTCGAACGCCAGGTACGGATTGATCGCATCTATGCCGTAACCGGTGAGCAGGCAGTGGTGATGAACTTCGCGGGCTTCGCCGGATTCCAGTACCAGGCCAATGCGGGTGCGCATGTGTTCTTTTACCAGGTGCTGATGCACCGCGCCGGTAGCCAGCAGAGCGCTCACCGGTACCCGCTCGGCACTGATGTTGCGATCCGACAGAATTACCAGGCTGTGGCCGTCGTTAATCGCCTGGGTGGCTTCGGCACAGATACGGTCCAGCGCGTTTGCCAGGCCGGTCTTGCCTTCCGCCTTGTCATAGGTGATGTCGATGGTCTGTGAGGTCCAGCCACGGTAATTAATGTGTTTCAGTGAGGCCAGTTCTTCATTGGTAATGATCGGGTGTGGCACCAGCAGGCGATGTGCATGCTCTTCACTGGATTCCAGCAGGTTTTTTTCCGGGCCGATATAGCATTGCAGCGACATCACCACTTCTTCACGAATCGAGTCGATCGCCGGGTTGGTGACCTGGGCAAACAGCTGCTTGAAGTAGTCGTAAATCATCCGCGATTTGTCCGACATACAGGCCAGCGCCGCATCATTACCCATCGAGCCGACCGGGTCACGGCCCTCTTTCACCAGTGGCAGCAACATAAACTGCATGGTTTCCGAGGTGTAACCGAAGGCGCGCATGCGCGGCAGCAGGTCTTGCTGGTTAAAACCGTGGGATTCATGGGCAGGTTCCAGTTGTGCCAGTGAAATGCGCTGGTTGGTGAGCCACTGATGATACGGCTGTCTGGAGGCAAATTCGTGTTTGACTTCTTCATCGGGAATCATGCGACCCTGATCGAAGTCGATCAGGAACATCTTGCCCGGCTGCAGGCGGCCCTTGAGTTTGACATTGTCAGGCTCAATCGGCAGCACACCCACTTCCGAGGCCATCACCACACGGTCGTCGTGGGTCAGGTAATAGCGGCTGGGGCGCAGACCGTTACGGTCCAGGGTGGCGCCGATATAGCGGCCATCGGTAAACACGATTGAGGCCGGGCCGTCCCAGGGCTCCATCAGGGCTGACTGGTATTCATAGAAGGCGCGCTTTTCTTCCGACATGCTACTGTCGTTCTGCCAGGCTTCCGGCACCATCATCATGATCGCTTCCTGCAGGCTGCGGCCCCCCATCAGCAGAAACTCCAGTACATTGTCGAAACTGCCCGAGTCGGATACATCCGGTTCGATCACCGGCAGTACGCGCTTGATGTCTTCACCAAACAACGGGCTTTGTGCGGTGCCTTCACGGGCACGCATCCAGCTGGCATTACCCAGGCGGGTATTGATTTCACCGTTATGGCTCATAAAGCGCTTGGGCTGGGCACGATCCCATGAAGGGAAGGTGTTGGTGGAGAAGCGTGAGTGCACCATCGCCAGGTGCGCGGTGTAATCGGGCGCGTTCAGGTCCTGGTAGAACGGCATCATCTGGTCCGGATTGAGCATGCCCTTGTAGACAATCACCCGGGTGGAGAGTGAGCAGAC
This sequence comes from Gammaproteobacteria bacterium, assembly GCA_041563375.1. Lineage (GTDB taxonomy): Bacteria > Pseudomonadota > Gammaproteobacteria > SZUA-229 > SZUA-229 > SZUA-229. Next base: position 1,619 of record JBFFND010000057.1, read on the forward strand.
ATAGAACATTTCACGCTGCTTGAAGCTTTCATCGTTGCGGATGCTGTTTGAGCTGTCCTTGCGCAGCACATACAGCGCGCGCTCGAAGGCGTCATTATCGATACCGTCAGCGGCGGCAATAAACAGCTGTTCCATATGCGGCATGGCGCGACGCGCAGTCGGGCCGATGTCGGCCTTGATCGGATCAACCGGCAGCGGACGCCAGCCGATCAGGGTCTGTCCCGAGGCTTCAATGGCCTGGTTAACCCGTTTCTTGCACAGTGCGCGTTCGCTGTCGTCAACTGGCAGGAATACATTGCCGGCAGCATAACGACCTTTTTCCGGCAATTCCGCAGACAGGTCTTCCCTGGCCACGCGCTGTAAAAATTCGTAGGGCAGGCTGGTCATAATGCCGGCGCCATCACCGGTATTGGTTTCGCAGCCACAGGCGCCACGGTGCACCATGCGGCGCAGGATATGGTCGGCGTCTTCAACAATCTGATGGCTGGGTTGACCTTTAATATGAGCGACAAAGCCTACGCCACAGTTTTCCGTTTCGTTTGCAGGGTCGTATAAACCATGCTTGTTGGGTCGTGTGTACTGATTGAAGATTGTGTTATTTTCGCTCATAACTGCCTCTTAATACGCGGTGCAAGTAGATGCCTGCCCACGTATTGATAAATTTAGCTTTCCGGAAATTCGCCCACTAACGTCTGGGCGACGGACAAGGGGTCGGGTATTTTACAGGAAATACCGCCCAAAAAAAAGATAAGTGGCAGGTAATATACGGCCATTAAAATGACGATAAAACAGCGGTAAACCGCGGCATAAAGCACAATTTTAGCGGGGGCTATCAGTGAGCCGGGGTTATTAACCCAGTTAGGCAATGGGTTTCTAATGTAACTGGCGAAGCCGCTCTGTGGCCTTTACCGCATAACTGGTGTTGGGGTGGTTTTTGATCACCCGCTGGTAGAACAGCTTTGCCTGGGGTATATCCTGCATGGCCCGATAGGTGTCGGCGGATTTAAGCATGGCCTGACGGGCAAATTCACTGTCGGCGAAATAAATCATAATATGGGAAAATTGCGCCAGTGCCAGCGCATAGTCTTTAGCCAGGTAGTGTGCTTCACCAGTCCAGTAGTGAGCTTCAGCACGATATTCGCTCTGTGGGTATTGCTGAATAAACTGCTTGAAGCCTGCAATCGCTGCGGCGTATTTTGCCGCCTTCAGTTGTTCAAACGCCAGATTGAATTCCCTTGATTCCAGTTGTTGTGGGGTTGCCTGTGTTCTGGCAGTGCTGGTCGATGCAGTGGCAGAGGGCGGCTGCAGAGTGAAGCTGTTGGGTATGACCTGATGTGCCCATGGGCTACGATGTTCTTCGTTACCGTCGGCCAGCAGCACTGAGCTGTTGCTGCAGCCGAGCAGGGTGCACAGGATGATAATCAGGTGCCTGCTGTATATGTGCTCGCGGTGCCGGTCTGTGTTATGTCGCATTATGGGTGTTGCTCTGTGATTTGTTCAGCTTTTCGAATTTGATGATATACCCGTTATAGCGGCCACTCTGCGGGAAAGTTAAATGGCGGAACCAGCGCTGGCTTATGTGATGTACATTTGTCCTGCATGCTGTCTGAGAGGGACATATTGCAGGCATAAAAAAAGCGCAGAAAGTCGTCTGCGCTTTTTTGTGCTGGGTGTTTACGGCTATCGCTTTTTATAGATATTTTCATAGCAGTAGTTGGTGGCTTCAACAAAGCCTTCAACGCTGCCGCAATCAAAACGGCGCCCCTTGAACTTGTATGCCATCACACAACCATTCTGCGCCTGGGTCATAATCGCATCAGTGAGTTGAACCTCATCATTAGCGCCGGGTTTGGTCTCACGCAGAATATCAAAAATATCCGGTGTCAGAATATAGCGACCGATCACCGCCAGGTTGCTGGGGGCTTTGTCCTGTGAGGGTTTCTCCACCATGTTCTTGACGCGGAAAATATTCTCATTAACCATTTCGCCGTCAATCACGCCGTAGCTGCTGATGTTTTCCATGGGGACTTCTTCAATCGCCACAATGGAACAGCGGAACTGTTTATACAGGTCAACCATCTGCGACATAATGCCCTGGCCGCCTTCTTCAGGCAGACACAGGTCATCCGCAAGAATCACCCCGAATGGCTGGTCGCCAATCATGTTTTCGCCGGTGAGTACCGCATGGCCCAGGCCTTTCATCTGTTTCTGCCGGGTATAGGTGAATGAGCAGTTGTCGATCAGGCGCCGGATGTCGGTGAGCTTTTCTTCCTTGCCGGTACCGGAAATTTCGTTTTCCAGCTCGTAGCTGATGTCGAAATGATTGGGAATGGCATGTTTGCCGCGGCCCGTGACAAAGGCGTTTTCGGTCATGCCCGCGTCCATGGCTTCTTCAGCAGCGTATTGAATCAGGGGTTTATCAACAATAGGAAGCATTTCCTTGGGCATGGATTTGGTTGCGGGCAGAAAGCGGGTGCCATAGCCAGCCACCGGGTACAGGCATTTTTTGATCATTCAGGGATATTCCTTTAAGCATTGCAAAGGGCTGCTGTGAGTCAGTGGCCCTGTCGGTTGTGATTATAATTTTGTGATTCACATTCTGACAAGGAATTGCTGCGAGGTCAAAAAGTAACTGCGGAATTTGCAGGGAAGGTGTGGCCTGACGCCGGGTCAGGCCTGGGGTGATAAAGGATAGTAAATTATTTGTGGTAGGGCTGGCTCAGCTCGTGCACGGCATCAACCAGTGCCTTGACATGATCCGGGTTAATGTCCGGCGTAATGCCGTGACCCAGGTTAAACACATGGCCGCTGCCCTGGCCGTAATCCCTGAGGATCTTTGCAGCTTCGGCACGAATGGTGTCCGGTGAGGCATACAGGGTGTTGGGGTCCATATTGCCCTGCAGTGCCACACGGTCACCAACCTGTGCCCGGGCGTCGCCGATATTGGTGGTCCAGTCCAGGCCCAGGCCATCACAACCGGTGTCCGCCATTTCATTCAGCCATTGTCCGCCACCCTTGGTGAACAGAATAATCGGTACCTGGCGACCATCGGCTTCACGGGTCACATTGGCAACAATCTGTCGCATATAGTCGAGTGAGAAGGTGCGGTACATTTCCGGGTTCAGGCTGCCGCCCCAGGTATCGAACATCATCAGTGCCTGGGCGCCGGCGGCGACCTGGGCATTGAGGTAGCTGGTGACCGACTCGGTGACTTTTTCCAGTAACTGGTGCGCCAGTGCCGGCTGGTCAAACAGCATGGTTTTCGACTTGCTGAAGGTTTTGCTGCTGCCGCCTTCGATCATATAGGTGGCCAGTGTCCAGGGACTGCCGGTGAAACCGATCAGGGGTACACTGCCATCGAGTTCGCGGCGAATGGTGCGTACCGCATCCATGACGTAGCGTAGTTCACCTTCCGGATCCGGGATGGGCAGGTTCTTGATGTCTGCGGCGCGACGAATCGGGCTTTCAAAACAGGGGCCTTCACCGGTTTCAAAATACAGGCCGAGACCCATGGCATCGGGGATAGTCAGAATATCGGAAAACAGGATCGCCGCGTCCAGCTCAAAACGACGCAGTGGCTGCAGTGTCACTTCACAGGCCAGCTCCGGGTTCTTGCACAGACTCATAAAGTCGCCGGCCTGTTCACGGGTGGCGCGGTATTCAGGCAGATAACGTCCTGCCTGGCGCATAATCCAGATCGGTGTGCGATCCACAGGCTGTTTAAGGAGTGCGCGAAGAAAACGGTCGTTTTTAAGTTCTGTCATGTGTCTGTTTGGCGTGTGTTTGTGTGCAGGCGACCGCTTCAGGGCCGGAGCAGAGTGCGGGAAATATCGGTCAGGCGTTGAGCCGGGCTTTAATTTTGCCACTAACGGCGCCCATGTCGGCTCGCCCTTGCATCTGCGGCTTGAGTAGACCCATGACCTTGCCCATGTCCTTGATGGAACTGGCACCGGTCTCATCGACAGCCTGTGCAATCATCTGTTCGATTTCGTCCTCACTGAGTGCTTCGGGAAGGAAGTCCTGAAGTACGCTGACTTCGTATTCTTCCTGTTGCACCAGGTCATCACGGCCAGCCGCTGTATACTGGCTGATGGACTCACGGCGTTGCTTGACCATCTTGTCCAGCACGGCGAGCACTCGTTCATCATCCAGCTCGATGCGCTCGTCGACTTCAACCTGTTTAATCGCCGCCATGACCAGGCGAATTACGCCCAGACGGGGTTTGTCGCCACCTTTCATGGCGGCTTTCATGGCTTCGCTCAGGTTTTGCTTGAGACTCATATCGCGGGCCGCTCAGTGGTGATTAACGGCGACGATGTGGATTGCGAGTCAGGCGCTCACGCTCTTTGAACAGTTTCTTCAGGTTGCGCTTAACGGCAGCAGCTGCTTTGCGCTTACGCTCAGTTGTGGGCTTTTCATAGCACTCGCGACGACGGATCTCGGTTAAGATACCGGCTTTCTCGCATGAGCGTTTGAAACGACGCAGAGCAACGTCAAATGGCTCGTTGTCTTTAACTTTAACTTGTGGCATTCAGAATTCTCACTCTAAAATAGTTTAATCTGTTGGTGCACAGACCATGGATTTTCAAATGGCCTGTCGTTGAACCGCGGGATTATATCAGTTTTTCAATAATTACCAAAATTAAATATACAAAGATTAAGTAGATTCTATGATTGTACTGGGTATTGAGTCTTCCTGTGATGAAACAGGGCTGGCAGTGTATGACTCCGAGAAGGGGCTACTGGCCCACGTGCTGCATTCACAGATTGCATTGCACGGTGAATATGGCGGGGTGGTGCCGGAGCTGGCATCCCGCGATCATGTGCGCTATCTGCTGCCGCTGGCAGAGCAGGTGTTACAGAAAGCCGGGGTGAGCAAGTCACAACTGGATGGCATTGCCTACACTGCAGGCCCCGGCCTGGTGGGGGCATTGATGGTGGGTGCCTGCACCGGCCGTGCCATGGCGATGGGTCTGGGTGTGCCGGCAATTGCAGTGCATCATATGGAGGGGCATCTGCTGGCGCCCATGCTGGAAGACCCGGCACCGGCATTTCCTTTTGTTGCGCTGCTGGTGTCCGGTGGGCACACAATGCTGGCAGAGGTCAAAGGGGTTGGCCAGTACACCCTGCTTGGGGAAAGTCTGGATGATGCGGCGGGCGAGGCCTTCGATAAAACCGCCAAATTGCTGGGGCTGGGTTATCCAGGCGGGCCTGTGCTGGCGAAGCTGGCACAACAGGGTGAGCCTGGGGTGTACAAGTTTCCACGGCCCATGGTCGACCGGCCTGGGCTGGAATTCAGCTTCAGTGGCCTGAAAACCTATACCCTGAATACCTGGCAGGCAGAAGTGGCAGAGGGCAATGAAGATACCCAGACCAAAGCCAATATCTGTCGTGCCTTTGAGGAAGCGGTGGTGGATACACTCACTATCAAGTGTCGCCGTGCGGTGCAGCAGGTGGGTGCCGGTACACTGGTGATTGCCGGTGGCGTGGGGGCTAATCTGCGCCTGCGTGAATCGCTGCAGCAGATGATGCAGAAAGAAGGTGGTGAGCTGTTTTACCCGCGCATTGAGTTCTGTACCGATAACGGCGCGATGATCGCCTTCGCAGGGTGCCTGCGCCTGCTGGCGGGGCAGCATGAAACCCTGGGCATTCAGGTGCGGGCACGTTGGCCAATGAGCGAATTAACGGCGATAGACGTTATTGGTCCTTAGTCGTTAGTCCTTAGTCTTTAGTCCGACAAATGACGAAGGACTAAAGACTGCTACTCAGTCTTTTTTGCGGCTGCCGATTTTATCTTCCTTACCCGCCAGCAGGTTTCTGATATTGCTGCGATGTCGCCAGATCAACAGTACCGCCATTAACGCGATGCTGGCACTGATAACGGGTGAATGGGTGATAAACCAGGCCAGCAGGGGCGAGGCGGTTGCCGCAACCAGTGCGGACAGGGAGGAATAACGAAAGCTGAATGCCATGCCCAGCCACACGCCGATGGTGCCCAGTCCCAGCAGCCAGTGCATTCCCAGCAGCACGCCCAGCAGGGTGGCCACGCCCTTGCCCCCCTGAAAGCCATAATACAGCGGATACAGGTGTCCCAGGAAGGCGGCCAGCCCGCAGGCGGCAATCACCGCATCGGACATCCCCAGTGACAGTGCAATCAGTACCGGCAGCAGGCCTTTCAGCATGTCGCCAAACAGGGTGATAGCAGCGGCTTTTTTACCACCGAGCCGCAGCACATTGGTGGCGCCGGGGTTGCGTGAGCCTTCGCTGCGCGGATCGGGCAGGCCCATTAATCGACAGGTAATAATGGCGGTAGAGACCGAGCCGAGCAAATAGCCGAACAGGGCGAAGCCAATAATCAGTATAATGGGCTGTTCAAATAGATCCACGAAAGGTTACCTGTGATAGTCAAAATCGGAGCGCGCAATTTAGCACGAAACCGTGTCTGCGGTGAAATAGCGGCTGTGGCCAGTTTTTACCTGCCTGCCTCAGCTGGTGAAAGCGTATGAGTACTGAGTCACTGGTCAGCTGTTTGTTTGTGCACGGCTGGGGCATGAACCGTCGGGTGTGGCAGCCGTTGATCGACAGCCTGCCCGAGTGGATTGACTGTCACAGTATTGACCTGCCCGGTCATGGTGGTCGACATGGGGAAACACTAACCGACCTGCCTGCACTGGCCGAGGATCTGCGGCAAAGCTGTGCGCAGCTTAAGACTGATGGCCAGCCGTTATTGCTGGTGGGCTGGTCGCTGGGTGCGCTGGCCTGCATGCAGGCGGCGGCGCAGAAAAATGCCCCACTGCAGGCAGATGGTCTGCTGCTGGTGAGCAGCAATCCCTGTTTTGTGGCACAGCCCGGCTGGGCGCACGGCGTGGATGCCACCGTGTTCGATCAGTTTGCCGAATCACTTGCGGCGGATTTTTCAGGTACAATTCGTCGTTTCCTGTCCCTGCAGGTCAAAGGCTCGGCATCCGGGCGGCAGATTCTGCGCGAGTTGCGCGAGATGATTCTGCAGGAAACCGAGCCGGATGCCGCCAGCCTGGAAGCCGGCCTGCAGATTTTAAAGCAGAGTGATCTGCGTGCAGAACTGGCAAAGATCGAGTTGCCGGTTAGCTGGGCACTGGGTGCTCAGGATGGCCTGGTAAAAGCCTCACTGGTCGAGGCTCTGTCACAGTTAATGCCCGAAGCTACGGTCGAGTGTTATCCCGCAGCCGGTCATGCGCCTTTTTTGTCGCACAGTGAAGATTTCATGCAGCAGTTGTTGAGGCTTATACACGACCGCATCATCCGCACCCAGGATCGATAATCAGACAAACACAAATACTCAATACAAAGAATTGTTATCAGTGAATCATTCTGTTTCAGAAAAAAAACGTATCAAGCAACATTTTGATGCCAAGGCACAGCATTATGAATCCTCCGCTGTGCTACAGCGCAGGGTGTGTAATGAAATGTTGCAGCGCCTGGACTTAACGCGGATTGAACCCGCGCGTATTCTGGATGCCGGTTGCGGTACCGGCTGGGGCACCCAGGGACTGTTGCAGAAATATAAAAAGGCCAGGGTGATTTCGCTGGATCTGTCGAGCGAAATGTTACGACAGACAAAAGCCAAGGGCAGCTGGTTAAGAAAACCGCAGTTGATCTGTGCCGATGCAGAACAGATTCCGCTGGCAGATGAATCGGTTGACCTGGTGTTTTCC
>JBFFND010000058.1:0-9304 GCA_041563375.1 Gammaproteobacteria bacterium
ACCCATTCCGCCCATACCGCCCATATCACCGGCAGCTGCATCATCACCTGGCTTGTCGGCAATCATGCACTCGGTGGTAATCAGCAGACCGGCAACCGAGGCTGCATTCTGCAGTGCAGAACGAGTCACCTTGGTTGGATCCAGAATACCCATGGCAATCATGTCACCAAACTCTTCGGTGCTGGCGTTGTAACCGTAGTTACCGTCACCTTCCGCCACCTTGTTAAGGATAACAGAGGGCTCTTCACCGGCATTGGCTACGATTTGACGCAGTGGCTCTTCCATTGCACGCTTGGCAATCGCAATACCTACGTCCTGGTCGTGGTTATCACCCTTCAGGCCTTCAATCGCCTTGCTGGCACGAATCAGCGCAACACCACCACCGGGCACCACACCTTCTTCAACCGCTGCACGGGTTGCATGTAACGCATCGTCCACACGGTCTTTCTTCTCTTTCATTTCAACTTCAGTGGCTGCACCGACCTTGATTACCGCAACACCGCCAGCCAGTTTGGCCATACGTTCCTGCAGTTTTTCAATGTCGTAGTCAGAGGTTGAATCTTCCATCTGTGTGCGAATCTGGCCAACACGGGCATCGATGTCTGCCGATGAACCGGCACCATCAACAATGATGGTCATTTCCTTGGTTACCGTTACTTTCTTCGCAGAGCCCAGATCTTCCAGTGTGGCTTTTTCCAGTGACAGACCCACTTCTTCAGAAATCACCTGGCCACCGGTCAGAACCGCAATATCCTGCAGCATGGCTTTACGACGGTCACCAAAACCTGGTGCCTTAACCGCAGCCACCTTAACGATGCCACGCATGCTGTTAACAACCAGTGTTGCCAGCGCTTCACCTTCCACGTCTTCAGCCACAATCAACAGTGGACGACTGGCCTTGGCCACGCCTTCGAGGATTTGCAGCAGCTCACGGATATTGGAAATTTTCTTGTCGAACAGCAGAATAAACGGATTATCCAGCTCACAGGTCATGCTTTGCTGATCAGTTACAAAGTAAGGAGACAGGTAACCGCGGTCAAACTGCATACCTTCAACTACATCCAGTTCATTTTCCAGTGAGGTACCTTCTTCAACGGTAATAACACCTTCGGTGCTCACGCGCTCCATTGCCTTGGCAATGATTTCGCCGATATCTTTATCGGAGTTGGCAGAGATAGTTGCCACCTGGGAGATCGCATTGTTGTCATTACAGGGCTTGGAAATATTTTTCAGCTCGGCAACCGCTGCAATTACCGCTTTATCAATACCGCGCTTCAGGTCCATCGGGCTCATGCCCGCAGTCACTGATTTCATACCTTCGCGCACAATGGCCTGTGCCAGTACAGTTGCTGTGGTAGTACCGTCACCGGCAACATCAGATGTCTGTGAAGACACTTCCTTCACCATCTGCGCGCCCATGTTTTCAAACTTGTCTTCCAGTTCGATTTCTTTCGCCACAGACACGCCGTCTTTGGTTACGTGGGGTGAGCCAAAGGCTTTTTCCAGTACCACATTACGACCCTTGGGACCCAGGGTAACGCGTACCGCATTTGCCAGTGTATTAACGCCTTTCACCATACGGCTACGCGCGTCATCTCCAAAACGTACTTCTTTTGCAGACATTATCTATATCCTCTTAAATTAATTCTTCGTGGGGCATCCCGCTGCTGGTGACAATGTGCCGTCTCAAACGCCAGCTGAACAAACAGCGCTTCAGACAACCAGCCGGGGAAACCCGCATATCTTTGTTCGGGGTTAGTCGCGCGTCGGCCTTAGCCTTCGAATACACCCAGAATGTCTTCTTCACGCATAATCAGCACTTCTTCACCATCCAGCTTGATTTCGGTACCGGCGTACTTGCCAAACAGCACCTGGTCACCCGCTTTCACATCCAGAGGGCGTACATCACCGTTATTGGTTACCTTGCCATTACCTACTGCAAGCACCTCACCACGGGAAGGCTTTTCAGCGGCTGAATCAGGAATGACGATACCGCCAGCACTGGTCGTTTCTTCTGCCATACGCTTAACGACCACGCGGTCTTGTAATGGGCGAATATTCATTAGATAAAATTCCTCAAAAAATGTTGATTTAGCACTCTCGCATGGAGAGTGCTAATAATAGTCATACACCGCGCCGAGTCAAGTCAGCCTGATGGAATCTTGCACCCAATCAGTCATCTCGGTGGTATTCACCTTCGATGGTACGAGAGTCGTTGCGGCTCCGGGTTTCTTGATGCACGCTATATGAGGATGCCACGCTGGAATTCAAGAGCAGAAAGCGAATAATTGCACGGCGACTGAGGGGCAGCAGACAGATAAAGCCCAGCACATCGGTAAAGAAGCCAGGGGTAATCAGCAGCGCACCACCCACCGCGAGGAAAATCCCCTCCATCATTTCCATCGCCGGAATCTGCCCCTGCGACATCGCCTGGTTGGCACGCATCAGGGTACTCAGGCCCTGCTGGCGCAACAGGCTCACACCAATGATCGCGGTCAGCAGGATCAGCAGGATGGTCCAGCCTGCACCGATGATCCCACCCACTTCTATTATCAGGTAGATTTCGATAACCGGAATAATTAAAAACAGTACGGGCCAGAATCTAAACATATGTTTTTACTCGATAAATGTCTGTTGCTGCCAGCAGGTGAGGACTGGCGGTGAAATGTGCCGAGGCTTGCGCGCGGCGGCTAAAAAACGTAATGTTGCAACGCCTCGCCGTGTAAACAGACACCTGCCTCGCACGTAACAATAACAGGCGCTAACGACACTCTAACTAAAATAAGAACTTCTATACTCAGAAGCACTCTGAACAATGCCATACGGGCCATTTTTGCAGAAAATAATAAAAACCCATGGCTGCATGGATGGCACCCTGGAAATCACCTGAGGGTTATTTTCAGCGAAAGCGCACTGGATTAGTCAGTGCAAACTTAAATTAAGTTCTAATGACCACAATAACCTATAAAATCGAGACTCTTTGTGATGTTTTTTAAACCACTACGCTTTTTTGCCAGTTGCCTGCTTATCCTGTCACTGCTGGTTACCACAGGCCACGCCAACCCCTTCGATGCCATTGGCAACCTCAACGACGACATCAGCCTGGGTGGCGGTGACGAAGTGCTGGACCCGGATCAGGCCTTCACCTTTGAGACCCGCTCGGAAAATGGCCGGGTGTTTGTCGACTGGCAAATTGCCGATGGCCACTATCTGTACCGCAACAAGACCAGCCTTCAACCGGCCGATGCACAACAACTGAAACACGACGACTTCGCGGTGGATCAGGGCAAACTCAAACACGACGAGTTTTTTGGCGAAATCTACATTCTGGAACACCAGGCAACCGCCTCGATCGCCATCACTAATGCACAAGATGGGATTAAAAACGCCAGTTTCAAGGTCAAATACCAGGGCTGTTCGGAAATTTCCGGTATCTGTTACCCACCCATCACCAAAGAATTCACCCTGGATGTCGCCCCAATCGGTGATGCCGCCGCCAGCACACTGGGCGAGGGCAAGCCGCAAGCCGCATCGACAACAGCCGCACCCATGTCCGAACAGGACCAGATTGCCGCATCCCTGAGCTCGGGCAGTGCGCTGCTGACCATTATCAGCTTCTTCGGCTTTGGCCTGCTGCTGGCCTTTACACCCTGTGTGTTCCCGATGATTCCAATCCTCTCCAGCATCATTGTCGGCCAGGGCACACAGATCACCACCCGCCGCGCCTTTACCCTGTCACTGGTGTATGTGGTTGCGATGGCGCTGACCTATACCGTAGCCGGTGTATTCGCCGGACTGTTCGGGGAAAACATTCAGGCCGCCTTCCAGAACCCGTGGATTCTGGGCAGCTTCGCCGTGGTGTTTGTACTGCTCTCGCTGTCGATGTTCGGTTTTTACGAACTGCAGATGCCCGGCTTCATCCAGAACCGGCTCACCTCCGTCAGCAATCGCCAGCAGGGCGGCACCCTGGGTGGCGTAGCGATTATGGGCCTGCTCTCGGCACTGATCGTCGGCCCCTGCGTAGCGGCACCACTGGCCGGTGCCTTGATCTATATCGGCCAGACCGGTGATGCGGTACTGGGGGGCGTGGCACTGTTTGCGCTGAGCATGGGCATGGGACTGCCGCTGATCGCCATCGGCACCTCGGCAGGCAAACTGCTGCCACGTGCCGGTGCCTGGATGGATGCGGTCAAAGCCGTGTTCGGTGTAATGATGCTGGGTGTCGCAATCTGGATGCTGGAACGCATCTTACCGGCACAGATCACCTTGATGCTGTGGGCAATCCTGCTGATTGTTTCCGCCATTTATATGGGTGCACTGGAAACACTGAAAGCAGAAGCCACCGGCTGGACCAAACTGTGGAAAGGCGTGGGCATTGTGCTACTGATTTACGGTGTAATCCTGATGCTGGGTGTCGCCTCAGGCGGCCAGCAGGTTTTCCAGCCGCTGAAAGGCATCGCCGCCAGTAGCAGCAGCGTCGGCCAGCAGGCACATCTCGAGTTCAAACAGATCAAGGGCGTGGACGGCCTGAACGAAGCGCTGGCACAGGCAAAAGCCGAAAACAAAAGCGTCATGCTGGACTTCTACGCCGACTGGTGTGTGTCCTGCAAGGAGATGGAAAACTACACCTTCAGTGATCCCGCCGTGCAGGCGGCATTAAAAGATACCATGCTGTTACAGGCCGATGTGACCCCCAATGACGAACTGGACAAGACACTGTACAAACACTTCAATATTTTCGGCCCGCCGGCAATTATTTTTTATGACACCCGGGGTAATGAGCTCAAGCCCTACCGGGTGGTGGGCTTTATGAACGCCGAGAAATTTACCCAGCATATCAAACAGGCGCTGCAGTAGCGGCTGGTGCGTCCCTGACTGATTAACCCGAAGACTGAACAACCATGAAAACCATTATTCAATTTATTCTTGTGATTGTCATAGCCGGTGGTGCCGGCTTTGGCCTGCAACGCTATCTGCAACAGAACGAACGTGAGCTCGCGGCGGATATACCCGGGCCACCCACCAGTAAAATGATTGGCCAGATGCGCCCGGGCTTTGAAATAGCCGACACTGATGGCCAGCTGAAAAACGTCAGCGAATGGGACGGACAGGTATTACTGATCAACTTCTGGGCCACCTGGTGCCCGCCCTGTAAAAAAGAAATGCCGGCCTTTATCGAATTGCAGGAGCAGTATGCCGAACAGGGTTTCAAGGTGATTGGCATTGCGCTGGATGATCTGCAGTCGGTGCAGGATTTTGCCGACACCATTGGCGTCAACTACCCGCTACTGGTGGCCGAATACGACGGCATTGACCTGTCCCGCAACTACGGCAACCACGTGGGCGCACTGCCATTTAGCGCATTTGTGGATCGCCAGGGGAAAATTATCAGCACCCATATGGGCGAGCTAAGCAAGGCCCAGGTCGAGGAGATCATCAGGCCCCTGCTGTAATACCCATCCCCTTTGCCCCGGTGCAGATGCTGCCAGGGGCTCCCTCTCCCCCATACGAGGCAGAACAAAACGCACCATTATAGTGCAGACCCGCTGTGATTAAGTTCAAATAAGAGGTAAATTATGCTGCGATCTACAGCGATTTAGCAGGGATTTAGTTATATCCTGTAGACATCCTCGTTAATTAAATGCACAATTCGCCTAAGGTAATCTTCACGGAACACATCGTCCAAATGCCACAAATTCTCGTCCTCAATGGCCCCAACCTGAACCTGCTCGGCACACGCGAACCCGAGCACTACGGCAGCCAGAGCCTGGACGGAATTATGCAGGCACTGAGCACACAGGCCGAATCACTGGGTCACCAGCTGGATCACCTGCAAAGCAACCAGGAACACCAGCTGATCGAACGCATTCACGCGGCACAGAACGACGGCACAGACTTTATCATTATCAATCCGGCGGCTTTCACCCACACCAGCGTTGCCCTGCGTGATGCCTTAAGCGGTGTAAAACTGCCATTTATTGAAGTGCATTTATCCAATGTGCATGCCCGGGAAGATTTCCGTAAACACTCTTATTTTTCTGACATCGCACTGGGTGTGATTTCAGGCCTCGGCGCACAGGGTTATCAACTTGCCCTGCTCGCCGCACACGAACAGTTAAACCCAAATTAAACCTATTACAAAGGTGTATCACCCTCATGGATATACGCAAAATTAAAAAACTGATTGAGCTGCTGGACGAGTCCGGTGTGGCGGAAATCGAGATCAAGGAAGGCGAAGAATCGGTTCGCATTTCACGTCAGCAACACGCCTTCAGCACAGCCCCCACACAACAGATGATGAGCGCACCGGCGGCACCGGCTCCCGCGGCTGCAGCCCCGGCGCCTGTGGAAGAACCGGCAGAAGCTGAAATCAGCGGCCACAAGATCACCTCACCCATGGTCGGCACCTTCTACCGTGCCGCATCACCCGGTGCCAACTCCTTTACCGAGGTGGGCCAGATGGTGTCTGAAGGCGACACATTGTGCATTATTGAAGCAATGAAAATCCTCAACCAGATCGAAGCCGACAAGTCGGGCAAGGTAAAAGCCATCCTGGTTGAAAATGGCCAGCCGGTAGAGTTTGGTCAACCTCTTTTCATTATTGAATAGTCCAGTATTATGATAGATAAAGTAGTCATAGCTAATCGGGGCGAGATCGCCCTGCGCATTCTGCGAGCCTGTCGTGATATGGGTATCAAGACGGTCGCCATCCACTCCGATGCCGACCGTGACCTGAAACACGTACGCCTGGCCGATGAGTCAGTGTGCATCGGACCGGCTCCATCGGACCAGAGTTACCTGAACATTCCCGCGATTATCAGCGCCGCCGAAGTCACCGATGCCATGGCAATTCACCCGGGCTACGGTTTTCTCTCGGAGAACGCCGACTTTGCCGAACGGGTTGAAGACAGCGGTTTTATATTTATTGGTCCGCGTCCCGAATCGATCCGCACCATGGGCGACAAGGTCGCCGCCATCGAAGCCATGCAAAAGGCCGGCGTCCCCTGTGTACCCGGTTCCGATGGCGCGCTGGGCGACGACGGCGACACCAATTTACGCCTGGCCAGGGAAATCGGTTACCCGATTATTATCAAGGCCGCCGGTGGCGGTGGTGGCCGCGGCATGCGCGTGGTACACACCGAAAGCGCCCTGCTGAATGCGATCACCATGACCAAAGCCGAGGCCGGTGCGGCCTTCGGCAACGACACCGTGTATATGGAAAAATACCTGGAACACCCACGCCATGTGGAAATCCAGGTACTGTCCGATGGCCAGGGTCATGCAGTGCATCTGGGTGAACGCGACTGCTCGATGCAGCGCCGCAACCAGAAGGTGGTAGAAGAAGCCCCCGCTCCCGGCATTACCGAAGAGCAACGGGCACGCATCGGTGCGGTGTGTGTTAACGCCTGTCTTGAAATGAATTACCGTGGCGCAGGCACCTTCGAGTTCCTCTATGAAAACGGCGAGTTCTATTTTATTGAAATGAACACCCGCGTACAGGTCGAGCACCCGGTGACCGAAATGGTAACCGACGTCGATATCGTGAAAGAGCAACTGTACATCGCCTCCGGTGAACCGCTGCGCCTGAAACAGGAAGACATTGTAATGCGCGGCCACGCCATTGAGTGCCGTATCAATGCCGAGCACCATAAAACCTTTATGCCATCCCCCGGCCTGATTACCCGTTATCATCCGCCGGGCGGCCCCGGTGTACGGGTTGAGTCACACATCTATTCCGGCTACACCGTGCCACCCCATTACGACTCGATGATCGGCAAACTGATCTGCCATGGCGAGTCCCGTGAAGTGGCGATTGCGCGCATGGTCGGCGCACTGTCGGAAACCGTGATTGATGGCATTAACACCAACATTCAGTTACAGATGGATATTATGAGGGACACCAACTTCCAGGCCGGTGGCGCTGACATCCACTACCTGGAGAAGAAACTGGGCCTGTCCTAGCCCTGCCGGTGCACTGTGTTTGTCATTCCTGCGAACGACAAGCACAGTGAACCACCCCAATCATGCCCTGGATACAACTCACCTTTCACACCGACAAACACCACAGCGAACAGGCCGAACAGGCACTGCTGGATCTGGGGGCGCTCTCGGTTACCCTGAAAGATGCAGAGGACCAGCCGGTGCTCGAACCCCTGCCCGGTGAGACCCCGCTATGGGACCAGATAATTCTTACCGGCCTGTTTGATGCGGATATCGACAGCCAGGCCATCGGCGAACAATTACAGCAAACCCTCAGGCAACTGCAACCGGACAGCCAGAACAACAGCGCCATAAAAATTGAAGCACTGGAAGACAAGGACTGGATTCGCGCCTGGATGGACGATTACAAACCGATGCAGTTTGGCGAGCGATTATGGGTCTGCCCCAGGCATCTGCCACCGCCACAGCCGGGCGCGGTTAACCTGATGCTCGATCCGGGACTGGCTTTCGGTACCGGCACCCACCCGACCACCGCGCTGTGTTTACAATGGCTGGATCAGCACCCGCCACAAAATAAACGCGTACTGGATTTCGGCTGTGGCTCCGGCGTACTTGCCATCGCCGCGCTGCTGCTGGGTGCAGATCATGCCGATGCCACCGATATCGACCCACAGGCGCTCACCGCAACCCGGAACAATGCCGAAGCCAACCAGGTGTCAGACAGGGTCAACACTTACGCGGTGCAGGAACTGCCATCGGCACAATACGATATCGTGCTCGCCAACATCCTGGCCGGGCCGTTGCAGGAGCTGGCACCGCAACTCGCAGAACACTGCAAAAGCGGCGGCAACATAGTATTATCCGGCATACTGGAAACACAGGCAGAGAAAATAATCGAGGCCTATTCACCCTGGTTCGAGCTCGAGCCAGTTGCCATCAAAGATGAATGGATACGGGTCAGCGGACAGAAAAAATGAGCAACCACCTGCAAACACAGTGCCCCCATTGCCACAGCATTTTTCGCCTGGATGTCGACACACTTGCACAGGCCGACGGACAGGTGCGCTGCGGCCACTGCCTGGCCGTGTTCTATGCCGAGACCAGCGAAGTGGAGCCCGATGAAAACAGCATCACCTATGAAACGGCTTTTGAAACAGCCGGTAAAACCGCCGATGACACTTTCGCCGGCACTGGCCAGATGCAATATGACACGGCACAGGCAACTGATGAGGACGATGATTACGCAGTCGCCGATGTGATGCCCGCCGAATTACGGGGCCAGGCACCTCACAGCGGCCGTGGCTTTTTCGGCAAGCTGTTTATCAGCCTGGCGGTGCTGCTCTGCCTTGCCGCGGTTGCACTG
>JBFFND010000059.1:0-9280 GCA_041563375.1 Gammaproteobacteria bacterium
GCGAATTTCACGCCGTTGATAGACCACATGTAACGTCCCATATTCCCGGTCAGATGCAGTTCCAGCTCCCGATCCGGCTCGCGCATATCATGGCTGGTACGCAGGTTTTTCAGGTCAGCATAGGTCAACACACGGCGTCCATTATTTCGCAGACCAACACCAGGGTCATCGAGTCGATAGCGTGGACTGTCAGAACGCATGTCCACATGGGGTCCAAATTCAGTCGGCGCGTGATTGACTGGTGGGAGATTAGCGTTCATATCCATATCGGATGTACCCGACATGCCCGTATCGCTCATGTTATTCTGGCTGCGATCCATGTTCATGGAAGCACCGCATTTCATCTCGGTCTGTGGTGATTTCATCGGCATCGAGCCCGTCGACTCCATGCTCATAGGGTTGCCCATGTCGTGCATCATATGTCCCATACCCATGTCGGCATGTGTCAAATCGGGCACCGGATCCATGTCCGGCACCTCGGCCTTTAGCATGGGGTCGGGCGTCAGTGTACCGAGTGCATAACCGGACCGATCGATCGCCTGGGCGAACAGCGCATAGGCTGAATCATCTTTGGGCTCGACAATCACATCGTAAGTTTCTGCGACACCGATACGAAATTCATCCACAGATACGGGCTGTACGTTCTGGCCATCAGCCGCTACCACGGTCATTTTAAGGCCGGGAATACGCACATCGAAAAAGCTCATGGCTGATCCATTAATAAAGCGCAGGCGTACTTTCTCGCCGCGATTAAACAGACCTGTCCAACCGTCAGCAGGCGTCTGGCCGTTCATCAGGAAGGTATAGGTGTAACCGGTCACGTCCGACAGATCACGCTGACTCATGCGCATTTCATTCCACATCGCCCGATCGTTCCAGGTTTGTTCCAGACCCTTTTCACGAATGTCTTCCATCAGGTCACTATGGGTACGCTCGTTGAAATTATAATAGTGGCTGAGTTTCTTTAATTTGGCATAAATATCATTAGGGTCTTCATCGCTCCAGTCAGATAACATCACTACGTAATCGCGGTCATAGCTGAAAGGTTCAGGCTCTTTCGGATCGATGACAATGGCGCCATACATGCCGGTTTGTTCCTGGAAACCTGAATGACTGTGATACCAGTAGGTGCCGCTTTGCAGCACTGGGAATCGGTAGGTAAAAGTTTCACCCGGACGAATACCCTTGAAGTTATCTGCAATGTTTGGCACGCCGTCCATGGCACTGGGTAGAATGATGCCGTGCCAGTGAATGGAGCTGGACTCCGGCAACATGTTGGTGACGCGCAGCGTTACCTGGTCTCCTTCGCGCCAGCGTAAGATGGGCGCGGGTACCGTACCATTGATAGCGGTTGCCTTCCGCGCTACGCCGGTAAAGTTAACGGTCTGTTCACTGATGGTGAGATCGAACTGGTTGCCCTTAAGGACGTTCTGATTTTGCTGACGCATGATGGCTGCCAGTACCGAATGTGAGCCCAGACCCGTGGAGGCGTATACGCCAGCCATGGCAAGGCCCTGCACAAATCGTCTTCTTGGCAGACACACTGCATCCTGTGGATGGAAAAGCTGCTTTAAATTCATGGAGTCTATCCTCTTCAGCACAACGGCAAACAATGACCGTTGATATTATTGGTTCCCTGCGACACAGGGATATTCATGCTAGAGATGGAAGAATCAGGCTCGAGGTGGACGGAAGTGCAAGGACGGTGAGGAGAAAATAAAACGATCAGGATGCCAGGAAAATACCACCTGTGCAGTGTGTTGTATTTCGAAATCGTAGCCTGTCAGCACACCAACGGAGAATGAAAAACACTGACCGTTTTGACATCGATGCTGATCACTGCAGCCGTTACTCTGGCAATGTTTACATTTCTGAATACATTGCCCGCAGTCCGTAGAGGTGAGCTGGTGATGCGTGGACATCAATGTGTCCGGCATGGACTGCGGTTGCTCCATATTCTGGGTGCTGCTCTGGAAACCGGGTAATTCGATAGCCGCACGGCTCACCTGTAATGGCGCAAGGGCTATTACCGCGATCAGCAGGTACATCAAATATTCGTTGCGACAGCTGGGCATAGTATACCTACGGCTTAGATTTCACCAGAAATTAGGGATAATACTCATTAGTATAGTAACGCGGCTGGAAAGTTCCATCAACTGAATAACCGCCTGGCCTAATTACATAAGAATATTAGAAGTCTACTTGACATCAAAATAACTATCCGCAATTTCAATGCACATTTCCTTCTTCACCACTTTGTAGTTATTTACGCCAGGTAAAGTGCTCATAAACGCCTGCCCAGTACATGCCAAAACCAAACGCAAAAAGCAGTTCCTCAACGGGCATAAATCCCGCATAAATACCACTCAGCGCCTCCAGGTTCCATACCCGTTCAATATAGCCTTCTGCGCTTAGCTCAAGACCTCCAAGAAAGACCATGTAATACACCGTAAATAATAAACCGCCAGACCAGATTTTTGTCTTCAGGTCGGGGCGGCACAGTATATTGGCAACGGCTCCGATCAGCATGGCGGCAATTCCAGGATAGATAGGGTTCCAGTTAAACAGAAGGTACAACACTGGAAAAGCTATAAATGGCGCTGAAAGCGCAAGGTAATGATGACGATGCAGTGGGCTGAAGCGCTCTTCTGTATCTACCGGTGATACGCTTCGCCTGGTAACGAGGTTGTAAAGAACGGCGCCTATACCGCCTATGCCAAAACAGAATATCAGGCTTTCGATATCGAACCCGGTATTGATCGCCAGGTCGAACAGACTGGGTGGAGTCCAGTATTCGGGTACAAAAAGCGGTTCGGTCAGGCCAAACGGCATGGTGAACAGGCTGGACCACAGCATGGCATGGCGATGCTGTGGGAAAAGCGTATAGACGAGACCCCATGGGAGCAAAAAAGCACTTGACCAGACCAGCCAGACATATTGATCAGCTATCATTTTTTTCCTGAAGGTATTTTGCGGGGTCTTCTTCGAAACGCTGCAAGCAGCGCCTCGAGCAAAATACATAGTGCTTATCCTGGTAATACGTTCGCACATTGGCGGTCCAGTCATCCACTCGCATGCCGCATACTGGATCCCGTACCCAGGCGTGGCTATCAGCTTTACGATCACGCAAGGAACCGTCTTCCAGCCACAGCAAACGATCTGCAACATCTTCAATACGCCTGTCGTGGCTGACCATGATCACCGTACAGTTTTCGTCTCGAACGATATCGTGCAGAATCATCATGACCTGCTGGCCTTTCTCTGAATCCAGGTTTCCAGTAGGCTCATCAGCCAGAATCAAGGGCGGCCGGTTAATGAGCGCACGAGCAATAGCTACCCGCTGACGCTCCCCCCCGGATAGCGTCGGCGGACACGCTCTGCGCCGATGAGAAAGATCCAGCCTTTGCAGCAGTTGGTCGCAACGTTTACGGGCTGCGTCTATACCACCTGGCAACAGTCCCGAAGGCAGTAAAATATTTTCCTCAACCGTGAGAGCATCCAGTAAGTTAAACGCCTGAAACACAAAACCGATATGCTGTGCACGTATGGCAGGTAACGATTTTTCACTCATGTTTGTCACCTCTAATCCATTGAGGCGAATAGAACCTGTGGTTGGTTTTAATAGCGCACCAAGCATAGACAGCAGCGTGGTCTTCCCGGATCCCGAAGGCCCCATGATCAGCACAAGTTCGCCCCGATAAATTTCCATGGTGACATCGTCAACGGCTCGCACAGTTGCATCACCATGGCCGAAGTGCTTACTAAGGCCCTGGACCTGCACTATCACATCGTGTTTAACAGGTGCATCGCTCATGGTTGCAGATTACTTTTCGAGTTCTCGCTTTTGCTCGACATATTCGCCATTGTCAATATCGCCTCTGGAATAGCAATCCTCCAAAATACATGGCTACAATGCCTACGATAAGCAACAGCCATATCACCAGTCCGAGCCCACAGTGGCTCGGGCCAAATCCAGTAAAACTGCCATTCATCAGATGTCTCCTTTTATATAATTCTGTATCTCAGCTAGTTGATCGACCGCTTTATTCAGCCATGGAATACGGCTAGTGGATCAACCCTGACAACCTGCCTTGCCGGCCAGAGCGCAGCGAGCGCGGCAACCAGAAATGCAGCTATAGTGGTTTTTAATAGCGAGGCCAGAGTCCATTTTAATGACACCGCCGGCACCAGCAGAGAAATCATTGGAAACAATACCAGGGCGAAAGCAAATGACAGCGCCAGCCCGCCCAATGTCAATAATAACGCCTGTAGCAGGACACTCATATACACATGACGGTTGCGGTAACCCAGTGCCTTGAGAATAGCAAGTTCACGTTTTCTGCGCAAAATAAACATGTGCACCGTAAAGGCCACGATCACAATCGCGAGTAGTGAGCCAATGATCGACATCATTGCAATAATTTCCACACCCATCTGCCTGGCCAGATGATGGTCATTATTAATAAATTTTTTCTGTGGCAAAGCGTTTACTTTATCAACCTGATTTAGAATACGTTGCGCGAGTTCAATCGGACTAACGCCGCTAGCGGCACGCACCATCACATAGCTTACTGAGCCTGTAGCCGACATGATATCTGCTAAATCGACTTTGCTGACAAAGACGATAGAATTGGCCATAGAAAACGTGCCTTCTGACAGACCTATAATGGTAAAGCGACGATCAGCTATGGCAATATTGTCACCTGTTTGGAGACCGGTGAGGCGTGCCAGGGTTTCCGGGATGACCATCTCTCCCCTTTCCGGCAGGCGTTTACCGCTATGCATCGCCCAGGGGGCGGAAAAATCCGCGCGTTCGTCAAGCCCGACAATATAGGCGAACCACTCCCGATCGCCAACGTCAATTACCGCATTCATGTAAAGAATCGATTCGGTGTCCGCGACACCTTCGATACTGCGAATCCTGTCTTCCTTCCAGTCCCATAGCTGGGACACAGCCATATGCATATTGGCCACACCCTTCTGCATCACCCATACATCGGCGTTCACCTGTGTTGGGTAGGCAGTAATACGTTCAGATTCACCATTGAATACAGCCTCAAAAAACATCACCAGCAGAAAGGCAAATGCCACACCGGTACAACTTGCCAGCAATACCGTGCCTTCGGATCCTATTGATCTTATGCTCCAGCGAATCATGCCCCTCACCCCCTTAACGCCAGGACGGGTTCGAGTCGCGCGATCATCCTGAACGACATCAGTGAGCCAAGTATCGAAAACACCAGAGATGCAATAAGTGTGCGGATCATCGGCCCGTCTTCAGTGGTCAGTATCAGATATACCGGCGCAGCTTCCTGTATCAGCAGCGATAATACATAGGCAAATACAGCTGCTAAGGGAAGGGCCAGCAGCGTCAGCAGCAGGCTTTCGGCTATGACACTTTGTGCCAGCCTGGAAAATGAAAAGCCTATGGCCTTAAAGACCGCCAGTTCATATTTCCGCTTCTGCACACTGGAAAACATGATAAGACCAATAACAAGAACGCCTATCAAATAGGCTATCACGATCATCAACTGGAATACCTGCCCCAGCATGGAGCGACTCATTGCAACATCGTTTGCAGCGATCGCATCCGGTAAATAAGCGTCGACCTCGGGCACTCGCTTATCAATTTCAGCTGCAATGCGGCTGGCGTCACGCCCCGCTTCTATTTCAACCAGAAGAAAACTCAACAACGGCAGTGTGCTTAAATCGCCGACGATATCAGACTCGAAATAGAGATCGATTAAATCATCATAATTAGTAAATGCAAAAGGTGTAAAAAAGGCCGCCGTATCTTTTGAAATGCCGACTACAGTAAAACTGAAATCATTCAATACAAAATCATCACCCGGAAGCAGCTCATAGATAACCGCCAGGGATCTATCGATAACAATCTCTCGGTTCTGTGCCAACTGACGACCGGCCTCAAGTTCAGCAGGACCACCCAGAGTATCGTATACAAGCACGAACACTGGCGTTTGTCGGCCGCCCTTATCATAGATTGCTGGAAGCGACGTCATCGGATGTGCTTCGACAACACCATCAATACGTTCGACAGCCTGTCGGCTCAATTGCGGCAAAATGGAACGACTGGCTACCATATTGGACACTCCGGCCTGGGCCACTATCACATCGGCACCGCGGCTCATAATTATCTGTCTGATCTGCTGATAAATACCTTGACGAAACCCCTCCAGCACCAGTACCAGTGCAATGACCGAAGCAATCGCAATAATCACAAAAATAAATTGTGCAGGCTCTGCCCTGGCTTTCTTTATAACGAGTTGTAATATCACTTCCCATACTCGCCAGGTAAAGCATAAATATACTGATCTCTCATGTCGTATCTCTCATGCATAGCTTAAGCAATGAATTAATGATGGTCCATTCTCAGTGACGATGTTCGTTTCCCGGCTGTTCAAGATTATCCAGTTCTGTTTCCTCCAGATAATGAATGAATGCCTGCTTTAATCGTGTGCCCATGTCTGCACTCAGCCGGTTACCTGTTTTTTCGATTGCTACCTCAATCTGCTCGGTGGTCACCTGTAGCAGGTCATAAGTGATCATCAGAAAATCACTTTCAAAAGACACATCAATTATTCCCATCATGGATTTAAGCTCTGATTCTATGATGGAGCACTGCTCATCGGTGTGCGCGTCAAGCAACTTCAGCTTTCGCTTCTTGATGATTTTATGCCCCTGTTGCGCCGGCGAAGGTTTGCCCGGGTATCCGGTATACAGGTGAGGATTGGCGTCAAAGCGCTGTCGACACTGCAGAGAGCAGAATGCATAAGGCCGCCCCTGGTAATTCAGAGCGTAACGACTTTCATCGATCATCATATGACAGACAGGACATTCAAATTTTTTGTTATCAGATTTTTGCATAATCACTTTACCTCACAAAAACTTGATGGACGACAAATATACCATGTGCCGGAAGGCGCTTTCTCTAACATCAGGGTTCATCTCATTTACCCTGTTGTTCGCATAGGTATGTCATCATTATTCAGAAGTACACTAGTGTCTCCCTCCATCTGAGTGGAGTTTTAGAAAAATTAGTTTTGTTGGCTCACATGTCCCTGTTAAACGACCTTCAACAAGGTCGCCCTGTATTTCGAACCCTGGCGTTGGCCAAGAAATGCCGTGCTTGAACTCAGCATCCTGCCCCGTATCGGCACAGTCAATTACCTACCTCTATGCGTTCTGGCAGGTCTATTGCCAGATCCAGAGATACGATACTCTATGAGTATTGATGGTTAAGCCTCCTGAATCATGCAATTACAAAAGACATTAATCTGTCATCCGGAAATGATATCTGGGTGCAAACCCTCACCTCTTAGTGTTTCAATGAGTAATACTGGCATATCGTGGTGTTCTTCATACTCAACAGTAAATCCATGCGGGGCATTACTACTGATTTCTACATCAACGACATGGCTTATATCCATCAGTAATTGCTTGAGTCTTTTCAATTGTTCTACATCTAGCTTTTCATCAATATAGATTTGTATTGTATTCATAATCAAATCCTCGCGTAATACATAAAATATTTAAGCCTTACTTACATACTGCACCGTCATTATCCATAATGTAAATGATTATCCTGAAAATCGGGATACCAGCAAATCCATCACCTACGTATTTACTTATTAGTTAGCTGTGCCTGGCGAATTGTGCACGTCACGGTTATATCCATAATTCGATCTCATAATGGCTCATCACTGCCTGCAAAATATCACTTCTTGAAATAATGCCGGTCAGCTTGCCATCAGCGACAATAGGCATGGCACCAATACGCCTTTCAACGAACAGCCGAGCGATATATCGTATGTCCGTATCCCCGACGGCGGTCAGCACCGGGTATTGCATGAGTTGCTCGACCTGATCACCCGCTTTGGGTGGTGGCATGGATGCCTGGCCCGCTAGCAACAGACCTGTCATATATTGCATGATGTCCCGGTCTGACAGCATGCCGATGACCTTGTCCTGCATCGATACAACTGGTAGATGACGGAGTTGTCTGCTTTTAAAAAGTGTTATTGCATGATCAATACTCGTATCCGCCATCAGGGTATCCACGGGAAACGTCATGATCTGAGATGCAAATAACGCTGGCCGATCATCGGGCAGTCTGTCAATTGTCTGGTAAGCTGTGTTTGCCTCTGATGACAGCTGATGCTGATAGCTTTCGCCAGTATCATGAAACTGCCGCGGCGCCACTGTCTGGCTTTTTTTAATACCATCAGTCTTGTTGACAATGCGCTTGTCGAAAATTCTCTCTAGCGGCATCAGGTCATGCTTGTTTGGACCCTGAACATAAAAAAACATGCGTTATCGCCTCAGCAAAAAGTTATCGCCAGCAGGTTCAATGCCGAACATGGTATTTCCGGCATTGGCCAACACGGTTCTTTTCCAGCTAAATCGCATTATCAGATACTCCACTGCTAACATTTATACTATCAACGCCAATCTCCACCACCGTTTCGCTGAGATAGTGATAAGGCGGCATCTCAAGATTGGTCGGTGCCGGTACCCCCTTGAACACCCGCCCGGCAAGATCGAAGCGCGAACCATGGCAGGGCCAGAAATAATCCCCTGGCCAGTCGGAGCCCAGATCCTGGGCTGCCACCTCAGGGCGGAAGCTGGGCACACAGCCGAGATGCGTGCATATACCGATGACCACCAGGTGTTCAGCATGTATGGAGCGCAGCGCATTCCGCGCATAGGCCGGCTGCTGGCTGCTGACCTGCGAATAGGGGTCACGCAGGCGGCGTACGTGCACCGGAGCATTCAGCTGTTCCAGCATCGCCGGGGTGCGGCGCAGTACCCCACAGGTTTCTGGCGCCACTCCACGGTGATCTGTTGCCCTGGACCAATCTTGCTAAAGTCGACGGTCACGGGTGCACCCGCCTGCCGCGCCCGCTCACTGGGATTCAACGAAGCGATGAAGGGCCAAACGGTGGCACCCAGACCCGCAGCACCGACGACCGTGGTGGTGTTCACCAGGAACCGGCGACGCGATGAACTGTTTTCAATATCCATGGCTACTCCCAGTGCGAGATGTCTTTGGCGGCCGCTTGCCGACTTGCGAAGAAATTATGCAGCGGCACCCACACCAGGGCGATATACCAGCCATAGCCGTATGCCTCGACGGCTCCCAGCAGAAAACTGTTCCAGCTTATCCACTCGAAGCCCGGCAGCAACTTCTGCCAGCTCTGGTACATGGCGTGCTCGGGAAACGCAAAATCAAACCCGACCCAGAGAACAAAGCTGATCGCCA
>JBFFND010000060.1:0-9265 GCA_041563375.1 Gammaproteobacteria bacterium
CGATGCGCTGGTGGTGGCCGCACTGGTGTTTATGGTGTTTGCCTTTATTGATCCGGCAGATATCGCAGTGGCGCTGATGCTCG
Organism: Gammaproteobacteria bacterium; assembly: GCA_041563375.1. Classification (GTDB taxonomy): domain Bacteria; phylum Pseudomonadota; class Gammaproteobacteria; order SZUA-229; family SZUA-229; genus SZUA-229. Next base: position 84 of record JBFFND010000060.1, read on the forward strand.
AAGTGGAAGAGGGTATCTTCAGAATTCAGGCCTATGCCTTCAGTTTTCTGTTTCTGTGGCTGGCCTTTGCCGCATCTACCTTTCTCAATTGTTATTTCAGTCGCATGCGCCATGATATGGATTCAACTGATAAAGGCAGCAAGGATAGCTGACTCCGGGAAAGCGGCTGCCTGCCACCAGGCTATACGCACCTGCGACAAGCTTCTGCTGGCAGGCAGCCATATTTAATGGTGTTCTGGATATTCCTGTTTCTGTAACAGTTTTACCAATCTCTATTCCGGTGTATCCTATGGCGCTAATATGCCCTTATTGCCGGAGACCCAATTAAATGGCTGATCGCACCGCGAAAGTCGCTCGTGACACCCTCGAAACGCAAATTACCGTTGAAATCAATCTGGATGGTACTGGAAAAGCTGAATTTAATAGCGGCGTACCGTTTCTGGATCACATGCTGGACCAGGTGGCGCGTCACGGCCTGATTGATATGACGATACAGGCAAAGGGCGATCTGCACATTGATGCACACCACACGGTGGAAGACATCGGCATTACCCTGGGACAGGCCTTTGCGCAGGCGCTGGGCGATAAAAAAGGCATCACGCGCTACGGCCACGCCTATGTGCCGCTGGACGAGGCGCTGTCACGGGTGGTGATTGACTTCTCCGGGCGCCCCGGGCTGGAAATGCCGGTGGAGTTTCCCCGCGCCAGCATCGGCGGATTTGATGTGGACCTGTTCTACGAATTCTTCCAGGGTTTTGTTAATCACGCCCAGGTCACCCTGCACATAGACTCTATCCGGGGGCGCAATGCGCACCATGTGGCAGAAACCATTTTCAAGGCCTTCGGTCGAGCGCTGCGTATGGCGCTGACCGCCGACCCGCGTATGCAGGGGGTTATGCCATCCACCAAGGGTAGTCTGTAGTGTCGCAAATTGTGGTGGTTGACTATGGCATGGGCAATTTACGTTCCGTGGCCAAAGCAATAGAACATGTGGCAGCAGACCAGCAGGTGCTGATTTCATCCAGTGCCGAGGACATCACCAATGCGGATCGCGTGGTGTTTCCCGGCCAGGGTGCGGCGCGTGACTGCATGCGTGAACTGGATCAGCGCGGTCTGCGCGAGGCGTTATTGCAGGCGGCGGCAGAAAAACCGTTTCTGGGTATCTGTATGGGCATGCAGGTGCTGCTCGGTCACAGTGAAGAAAATGATGGCGTGGATTGTCTGGGGCTTTATCAGGGGCAGGTGCGTTATTTCGGTACCGATCTACATGGGCCGCAGGGTGAAAAACTGAAAATTCCCCACATGGGCTGGAACCAGTTGAAGCAGACTGTCGAACATCCGCTGTGGCAGGGTATTGAAAACAACAGTCGTTTTTATTTTGTGCACAGCTATTATATGGATCCGGCGGATAAAGAGCTGGTGGCCGGCACCACCGAGTACGGTATCGAGTTTGCCTCGGCAATTGCCCGCGACAAGGTGTTTGCGGTGCAGTGCCATCCGGAAAAGAGTGCGCAGGATGGGCTGCAGTTACTGAAAAATTTCTCGCAATGGAGCGGTGCCTGACACCCTGCATAGGCCGATGTTCGATTTACCAACCCCTACTGATAAATAAACAGGTGATTAGTTAAATGTTACTCATACCCGCCATTGATTTAAAAGACGGACAGTGTGTTCGCTTGCGTCAGGGAATAATGGAAGATAACACGGTGTTTTCCGATGATCCGGTTGCGATGGCCGGAAAATGGGTCGAGGCGGGTTGTCGGCGCCTGCATCTGGTGGATTTAAACGGCGCGTTTGAAGGCAAGCCGATGAACGCCGATGTGGTCAACCGCATTGTCGAGGCCTACCCGGATATCCCGGTGCAGATCGGCGGTGGCATTCGTGATGAGGCAACTATCGAAACCTACCTGGATGCCGGGGTGAGTTATGTGATTATCGGCACCAAGGCGGTGACGGATCCCCACTTTATCAGCGAAATCTGCGCCGGTTTCCCGGGGCATATTATTGTCGGGCTGGATGCCAAGGACGGTAAGGTCGCGACCGAAGGCTGGTCCAAGGTGTCCCGGCATGATGTGATTGATATGGCGCAGCGTTTCGAGGAAGACGGCGTCGAAGCGATTATCTATACCGATATTTCCCGAGACGGCATGATGCAGGGTGTGAACATCGAATCCACCGTGAAGCTGGCACAGGCGATTCATATTCCGGTGATCGCTTCCGGTGGCATTACCAATATGGATGATGTCAGGGCGCTGGCAGCGGTCGAGGCAGAAGGCATAATGGGCGCAATTACCGGCCGTGCTATCTACGAAGGCAGTCTCGATTTTGCAGAAGCCCAGGCGTATGCCGATAGCCTTATCAAGTCCTGAGACACATTTTCTATGTCATTAGCCAAACGCATTATTCCCTGTCTTGATGTAGACAATGGCCGCGTGGTCAAGGGTGTTAAATTTGTTGATATCCGTGATGCCGGTGATCCGGTTGAGGTGGCGCGTCGCTATGATCGCGAAGGCGCTGATGAAATCACCTTTCTGGATATCACCGCCAGCTCCGATGACCGTGAAACCATTGTGCATGTGGTGGAGCAGGTGGCCTCGCAGGTATTTATTCCATTGACCGTGGGTGGCGGCATTCGCAGCATCGACGACGTACGGCGCATGCTCAATGCCGGTGCCGACAAGGTAGCGATCAATACCGCAGCGGTGTTCAACCCGGAATTTGTCAAGCAGGCCGCCGAACGCGTGGGCTCACAGTGTATTGTGGTGGCCATAGACGCGAAAAAAGTCAGTCAGCCGGGCGAGGCGGATCGCTGGGAAATCTTCACCCACGGCGGTCGTAAGCCCACTGGCCTGGATGCCATAGAATGGGCAAAAAAGATGGCAGACTACGGGGCCGGGGAAATCCTCCTCACCAGTATGGACCGCGACGGCACCCGTATCGGCTTCGACCTTGAACTGACCGCGGCGATCTGCGATGCGGTCAGTATACCGGTGATTGCCTCAGGTGGCGTGGGCAACCTGCAGCACCTGGCGGACGGCGTGCTGCAGGGCAAGGCGGATGCAGTGCTGGCAGCGAGTATCTTCCATTTTGCCGAATATTCGATTGAGCAGGCCAAGCAGTTTATGGCCGATCAGGGCATTGAAATGCGCCTCTAACTATGCGCCGTGATGCTGCGCTGTCTGTGATAAAATAACCCCATGAACACACACTGGCTAGATGAAATAAAATGGACCGAGGATGGCCTGGTGCCGGCGATTGCGCAGGATGCCGAAAGTGGTCGTGTACTGATGTTTGCCTGGATGAACCGCGAATCGCTACAGCTCACAGTAGAAAAAAATGAAGCGGTGTACTATTCCCGCTCCCGTAAAAAACTCTGGCACAAGGGTGAGGAATCGGGGCATACACAGAAGATCAGGTCACTGCGTCTGGATTGTGATGGCGATGTAATTATCTTACAGATTGAGCAAACCGGTGGTATTGCCTGTCACACTGGCAGAGAAAGCTGTTTTTACCGCGAATACCGTGATGGTGAATGGCACACCGTGGATGCGGTGATAAAAGACCCCAAAGAGATTTATTAAGAGAAACTGGCTAGCAGAATTATAATGAGCGATACCTTAGCAAAACTGGCGGATGTACTGGAGCAGCGTAAAAGCGCTGATGCCGAGTCATCTTATGTGGCTAAACTGTACAGCAAAGGGCTGGATGCCATACTGAAAAAAATTGGCGAAGAAGCCACTGAAACAGTGATGGCGGCAAAAGACGGCCAGGCCGATAAAATTATCTATGAAACTGCCGATCTGTGGTTTCACAGTATGGTGCTGCTCGCACAGCAGGGTTTACGCCCTGAAGATGTTTTAAAGGAATTAGACAGGCGTTTTGGACTATCCGGTCTTGAAGAAAAAGCTTCAAGAAAAAACTAACTTTATACGTTAACCTGCAGGTTTAACGATCAGATTTAATGAGGAATTCAACATGGGTATTAGTATTTGGCAACTGGTAATTGTACTGGGTATTGTGATTTTACTGTTCGGTACAAAAAAGCTGCGCAATATGGGCAGTGACATGGGTTCTGCCATTAACAGTTTTAAAAAAGCCATGAAAAGTGGTGAGCAGGATGCGGATAAAAAACTGGATAAAAATACAGACGATGCTATCGACGCTGAAGTCACAAAAAAAGAAAAAGACCAGGCGTAAGCAGGCACTGAGTTACTGACAGCATGTTTGATATCGGCTTTCTGGAAATTGCGGTTATCCTGATCCTGGCGTTGCTGGTGCTGGGGCCGGAACGTCTGCCTAAAGCGGCACGTTCAGTCGGCTACTGGTTTGGTAAGGCGCGTCGTTATGTGGAAGGGATGAAGGCGCAGGTTGAAGCAGAATTTGATGGTACTGAATTCAAACGGCTGCTACATAATCAGGAAGTGCAGATCCGTGAGCTGCAAAGCAAATTGCAGAACACCGATGCGGATATCAAAAGCGAATACAATAATCTGTTTGATGCAAGCAAAGACGACACTCGGGGTGAGGATGCCCAGAGTGAGAATATCCGGGCTGATGAAGATTTCGCCCGTGAACTGTCAGGCGAGACAGCTGAAGACAGGCCCGCTTCGCGCCAGTATGAAATGATAGAAGAAGATGACGAGCGCTGGGATCAGCTGGAAGAACAGAACACTACGCAGAAAGATGAAGATAGCGCAGCCGATAAACCTTCTGCGGACAAGCCCTGATGAGTGACAAGCTGGGTAAAAACGAGGGCGACGAGCAGGAGCTGGGTTTTGTCGGTCACCTGATAGAGTTGCGCGATCGCCTGTTGCGCAGTGTGCTGGTGGTGCTGGCGCTGTTTCTTGTCGCTTTTCCCTTTGCTAATGATATCTATCACCTGCTGGCCCTGCCGCTGGTAAGTAATTTGCCGGAAGGTGGCAGCATGATTGCCACCGGGGTTATCTCGCCCTTTCTTACACCGATTAAGCTGGCCTTTATCGTTTCTATTTTTGCCGCCTTTCCCTACCTGATTTTTGAAGCCTGGGCCTTTATTGCGCCAGGTTTATACAAACATGAAAAAAAGCTCGCGGTGCCGCTGATTGTTTCCAGTGCGCTGCTGTTTTATGTCGGTGTAGCTTTTGCCTACCTGGTGGTGTTGCCGAATGTGTTTGTGTTTATGCTGTCGATGGCCATCGAGGGTGTGAACCACGCACCGGATATCACCTATTACCTGGACTTTGCGCTGAAACTGTTCTTCGCTTTCGGTATCGCCTTTGAGGTGCCGATTGCCACCATCCTGCTGGTGCTGGGCGGCGTTACCACACCGGAAAGCCTGTCGCAGAAACGCCCGTATATCATTGTCGGTGCGTTTGTGTTCGGCATGCTGCTAACGCCACCGGATCCTGCCTCGCAGGTGATGCTGGCAATACCCATGTGGTTGCTGTTTGAGCTGGGGCTGCTGCTGTCACGTCTTATCAGAAAAAAACGCAAGGAAGAGGATGCGGAATACCGTGAAATGAGTGAAGAGGACATGGATGCCGAGCTGGATCGAATAGAAGCGGAAGAAGATAATCCGCCCAAATAAAAAAACGGTTTTGTGTTGCGTGGTTGACGAAGCTTAATTTCAATTAAAGCTGGTAAACGATGCTGTGCGCATGAAAAAAAGTTTTTTACGTTGCTTGATTTTTATTTATATTTGCCTGTCTGCTGTGGCAAGCTATGCCACGCCTATTGCAGACGATCATCCCTCCGCCTATCTGCGTGCCCATGCGAATGACGCGGTGCAATGGCAACAACTTGATGCCACTGTTCTGCAGAAAGCCAGGGCCGAAAATAAACTGATCTTTTTATCCAGTGGCTTTAACGCCTGTCACTGGTGTCATGTGATGCGCAAGGAAAGCTTTCTGGACAAGCAGGTCGGTGCGCTGATTAACCGGCATTTTATTGCGGTCAAAGTGGATCGCGAAATGAGTCCGGTGCTGGATACCTATCTGCTGGAATTTGTGCGCCAGGCAACCGGGCGAGCCGGCTGGCCGTTGAATGTGGTGCTCACACCTGATGGCTATCCTTTGACCGGTTTTGTGTATCTGAAGCCGGCGGAGTTTATGCGGGTTATGACTAAGCTGCAAAACAAATGGCAGGCAGAGCCCGACGCGTTGACTAAGCTGGCAGTGGATGCGTTCAACGCCGGTAAGCAGGCCAATGCAGCATCGATTTCGGTCAGGCCGCTGCAGCTGGTTGATGCGTTTGAGAAAAAAGTGAAAGCGGACATGGATGAGCTGCAGGGTGGTTTCGGTTTGACCTTTAAATCGCCTCGCCCCCATGTGTTAATGGCACTGCTGGAATTACAGTCACAGAACCCTCAGCCGTGGCTGGAAGATTTCATTCAACTGACTTTGCACAGTATCAGCGATTACGGTCTGCACGACATGGTGGCGGGTGGTTTTTTCCGCTACACCGTCGACCCTTCATGGCATACGCCACATTTTGAAAAAATGCTTTTCCTTAATGCGGCAATGGTCGAGCTGTATGTTAAAGCATACCAGGTGCTGGGTGAGCCGTACTGGTTGCAGCTGGCTGATGAAACCATGGCGTTTCTGCTGCGTGATATGCGCAATGAGTCCGCCGAGTTTATCAGCTCACTCAGTGCGCAGGATGCACAGGGAGTCGAGGGTGGTGCCTATCTATTTTCGCGGCAAACCATTGATGGGCTGTTTAGCGAAAAGCAGGCGGCGCTGTTCGAGGCGTCCGGAGAGTGGTTGTGGCTGGCAGAGTTATCAGCCTGGTTGCCGGTGGGTGTGCTCAGCGGGGAGGCGGAGCAGCAGCTAAGACCCATGTTGTTGCGTGAGCGACAAAAGAATCCGCCGGTGCGAGAGGCTAATCTGATTAAAAGCTGGAATGCCTATGTGATGATCGCCGGGCTGGCCTTGCAGCAGGTGTCTTCAGAAGATTATCGCAGGGCGCTGGCACCGCTGGCTGACAAACTCAAAGACTATGTGACGACTGATGACCCCCTGTCGTTGCAGGAACTCACCTCGCTTGCCGTGGCGCTTGCACGATGGGGTGATTATGTCGATGATGAGCATAGCCTTACACTGGCCAGGCAACTGACACAACAGGTGGTGCAGCAATTCAGGCATAAGGATGGCTGGCTGGAGGTCAGTGATGCGGTAATCCCGTTGCCGGGGCGCAAGCAGAATTTACAGGATGGTGATCTGCCGGCGGCGGATGTGCAGTTTATGTGGTTGCAGCACAGATTTCTGGCCTCTGACGATGCTGTAAATCATGAACAGGCGAGCAGTGCGCACCTGCAGGTGGATCCGTTGCTGCTCGAAAAACCGATGAAGTATGCACGTTATATCGAAGCCATCTTGCAGCAGAAAAGCCATTAAGCTGTATCCGGAAATCAGCACGATCCGGTGATGTTCATGATGATGCCTGTCACAGTCAATGACTGTGCCGATGGTGAAAACAGGGGCTTAAATCAGCCGCAGTGCGCTTTCCCATAAAATAGAATCTGCTAATATTCGCCACACAGCGCGCGCAAACTCAGGTATAATGCGCGCTTCAGAATAAGGTAAAAAAACAGCGAGCAATAGAGCAGAGAAATGGCCGAAAAACGTAGTGTTCCCCGTCGTCCCACACTATTAATTATCCTCGATGGTTTTGGGGTCAATCCAAGCCGCATCAATAATGCCGTGGTTGAGGCAAATACGCCCCGCCTCGACGAATACTTTTCCAGCAATGCACACATTACACTGGATGCCTCGGGGCGTTCGGTTGGCCTGCCCGCCGGACAGATGGGTAACTCTGAAGTCGGTCACCTGACACTGGGTTGCGGTTCTATCCTGAAACAGGACCTGGTGCGCATCGACGATGCAATCGAGAGTGGCGAGTTCTATGAAAATGCTGCGCTGGTGGCCGCGATGGAAGATGCGGCGAAGCATGAACGGCCGATGCACCTGGTGGGGCTGGTTTCCGATGGCGGTGTGCACAGTCACACCAAGCACCTGTGTGCGCTGATTAAAATGTGTGCCAGGTACAAGGTGAAGCCGCTGGTGCATATGATCACCGATGGTCGAGATACCGCGCCGATGGCCGCCATCGGTTACCTGCCACAACTGGAAGAAGCGCTGGATGACGCGGGTGGGGCGATTGCCACCATGTGTGGTCGCTACTATGCGATGGATCGTGATAACCGTTGGGACAGAACCGAAATCGCCTGGCGCGCCATGGCTAACCTGGAAGGTGAGCCGCATGAAGCGCCACGCTACGCGATTGAGGCCTCCTACAATCATGAGATTACCGACGAATTTGTGATGCCCTGTATTTTCCCGGAAGCCGAGCGCATCCAGGAAGATGATAATGTCATCTTCTTCAACTTCCGTAACGACCGCCCGCGTCAGCTGGCGGCGGCATTAAGCCAGTCTGATTTTGAAGGCTTTGATCGTGGTGACTTCGAGCCGGTGACGGTGACCTGCCTGACCGAATACGACCCCCATTACCTGCTGCCCATCGCTTTTGCGCCGCAGCGGCCCACCACCACCCTGGCCTCGGTGGTCAGTCGTGCCGGTTTCAAGCAGTTCCACTGTGCAGAAACCGAAAAGTATGCCCATGTCACCTTCTTCTTTAACGGTGGGCGCGAAGAAACCTGGGCCGGTGAAGAGCGGGTGATGATTCCTTCCCCGAAGGTGGCGACTTACGACAAATGCCCGGAAATGAGCGCCAGAGAAGTGGCCGATGCGGTAATTGAAGCGTTGCAAAGCCACGATTTTGGTTTTCTGGTGGTTAACTTCGCCAATGGCGACATGGTGGGGCACACTGCCAAGCGCGAGGCCGTTCTCGCGGCGGTTGAAGCGATGGACTACGAAGTGGGACGCCTGCTGGATGTCGCAGTGGAAGAGGAATACTCGGTGCTGCTCACCGCGGATCACGGTAACTGCGATGAAATGGTTGACCCGGTCACCGGCGAACCCCATACCCAGCACACGGTCTACCCGGTGCCCTGCATGATTATCGACAAGGAAAAGTGGCACCTCAATACCGGAATGGGGCTGAGCAGCATTGCACCCACCATACTGCAGTTGATTGGGCTGCAACAGCCACCGGAAATGCTCGGACAGAGCGTGTTGCTCAAGCCCTACAGCGGTGTCTGAATAGCCCTCCCTGCCTGATAAGATTCACATCCATAGATGGAGCGA
>JBFFND010000061.1:0-9218 GCA_041563375.1 Gammaproteobacteria bacterium
AACGACGCTTTGACAGGCAGAAAACGCATCCAGGGGAAAACCAGTGGCAGGATGGTGAACGACTGACTTATTCAGGCTACCGAACCGGTTACCCCACCATGACATCCAGTGGCGATGTTTATTACATCGACAGCAAGCCAGATCAACACAGTGCATTATATAAGGTTAGCGAGGACGGCAGTAAAAAAATCACCAACGTATATCCCCGTGCTCAAGTCAATGCAGGTTTAGCCGAACAGTCAGGAAAAAATGACGAAAGCAGCCTGCTGGTTACGCAAATGGAATTCTGCGATGAGTACAATCTTTATAATGAAATTTTTAAACTGGATAAGGACGAAGGCAGGCTGCAACAACTTAGTCATTGCGGTCGATACTCGTCCGCAATTTCCTCTGCGGACGGCCAGCGCATTCTGGCACTGAAGGTGGATCAGGGGATCAGCATGTTGCAAATTCTTAATGCGGATGGTGAGTTGATGCAAATTCTGTATCAATCTAAATTAACCGAAGTGATTAGCCAGATAAAATGGTCAGCTGACGAACAGGCTGTGCTGGCAGCCGTGTTTCGGGAAAACAGTGGCTGGAATATCGAAGAGTTTTCAATCGCCAGTAAACAATGGCATAGCATTACCAATGATCGGCACATTGATATGTATCCATCGTACAGTGATGCGGGTAACAGCATTCTGTTCAGTTCGGATCGCAGTGGACGCTACCAGATTTACCGTTACACCCGTGGTAGTGACAGGCTTGAGTTGCTGAGTCGGGTAAAATACGGTGCATTTTATCCATTGCAGATAAACCGAAATTCGCCATTGTATTACATGGGTTATCACGCAGGTGGTTATGATCTGTACCGACTCAATCAGTTGACGCAACTCGATGAGGTGAGTGAAACACGTATAGATAGCACCACACTGCAAACAGACGCATCCGATTTATCTGTAGCCGCAACAGAAGTTGCACTTGCGCAGCCCGAGGATTACAGCGCGTGGAAAAGTGCCTACCCACGCTGGTGGTTTCCGATGTTGACTGTGACCGAGGACAGTACTGAAGTTGGATTGATCAGCTCCGGTCAGGATGTGCTTGCGCTGCACCGTTATTCGTTGGCTCTACAATATGATATGGATAATAACTGGCCCACGGGTAATATCAGTTATGCTTACGCCAATCGACTGGCGCTGGGTTATCAGCGCAGTTACGAATACTACAGAAATGCTGATAATGAGCTGGCGTTAAGCAGGAAAGAAGATGAAGCCTACATGTTGCTTAACTGGCAACTGGCTAAAATGGAGAGTAATACCTGGTTGAAGCTGGGTGTGCTGAGTAGTCGCAGTGATGACGTTTTTGTTTCCAGTAATCTGCAGCCAACAGGGCCGAGATATGATCGATTAGTAGGGGCGGCTGCACTCTACAGTAATAGCAAACACTACCAGCGTTCGATCAGTGAAGCGGATGGTCGCAGGCTGCGCCTGATTGCAGAAAGCAGTGATTTGCTGGAAAGCGACTACACGGGCGAAGTATATACCCTGGACTGGCGTGAATATATTTCGCTTGGATCACAACATGTGCTGGCAGTAAGGCTGTTGCAGGGCTGGGGTACAGATAATCCGGAAGCCTTCCGCCTGGGAGGCGAAGACAATAATTACAATATTCTGGATTTTATTACACCGCAAAGTGAAGCGGTGTTTGGCAAACGGGAATATGCGCTACGGGGTTATGCAAAGGGTCTGGCGGAGCTGTCCGGTCGACGCATGCAACTGGCCGGCATGGAATGGCGCTTTCCGGGGCAGCTGCTGGAAACCGGTATAATGTCACCGCCACTGGGGCTGGTTCAATGGTCAGGCAGTGTGTTTGCTGAAACCGCTGCTGCCTATGATGGACGTTCGGCAGACAACTATTACAGTGGCGCGGGCCTGGAATTGCAGGCGGATATTAATCTGTTCTATGGTTTAACCAGCCGCATGCGCCTGGGATATGCGCGCGGGCTGGATGAAGACATCGGTGACGAGCGCATGTATTTTATGCTGGGTGCATCATTCTGAGATGCGCGTGCCACTGCCCGTGTTTCACTGCTTTTTCATAAACTCTTCGTATCGCAGTTGTTCACTGGGCTGAAAAACCTTTTCGTAGTTTTTCATATTGCTTTCCAGCATACGGGTGAATTCACCGCTGAAAAACTCGATGCCCTGTGGCTGACGATTAACAAAGTCTTCCAGGTTGCGTGAGCTGGATGCGGCAACATAGGCGCTGAAGCGGGATGCAGCATACATAAGTGCGGTATTAACCACATTTTTATCCTGAATTTCCGCGTGGTCATTGGCAAGGGTTATAAATGAATCTGCCAGTTCGCGGAGCAATTTATCCTGATCTTGATCGGCCATGAGATTAACCTGACTGTTGTCTGCAAAAAAAGAAAAAGATTATACCAGCTGAAACAGCGCTTTGGCATTTTCTGTGGTGGTATTCGCCACGCGGTTAACATCGGTGTGCTGTAACTGCGCGATATGTTCAATGACTTCGGTAATAAAGGCCGGTTCATTGCGTTGCCGGTTTGCCATCTGTCCCGGTTGATCCGGCGCATCGGTTTCAACCAGTATGCAGTCCAGTGGAAGCTTTGACACCAGCGTGCGTAAACGGCTTGCCTGTTGAAATGTCAGCGGTCCGCCAAAACTGAGATAAAATCCCAGGTCAATCAGCTTCACTGCCTGTTCGTAACTGCCGGAATAACTGTGAATCATGCCGCGCAAACCGTGGCGCTGTTTTATTGCATCGATCACCGCTTCAGTTGATTTTCGTGCATGAATCACGACCGGCAGAGCAGCCTGTAGTGCGATATCCAGTTGTTGTTCAAAATAGAATTGTTGTTGATCTCGATCCAGCTCCTTGAGGAAAAAGTCCAGCCCGCATTCGCCTACTGCTACAGGTCGATGTTGCTCAATATAATTCGCCAGCGCCTGTATGTCGTCCTCGCTATGTTCGGTTATAAAATAAGGATGTAGACCATAGCAGGGATAGAGAGCCGGGTAAGTGTCGCAGCAATGACGTACACGATCCCAGCTGGTGCGTTGTACGCCGGGCACAATAATTTTTTCCACACCGAGCCGTTGCGCATGTTGAATTACCTCGCTGCGATCCCCGTCGAAGTCAGCGAAATCTATATGGCAATGGCTGTCGATAATAATGGGCATGGAATTTATAATGGTCTCGACTTTTGTGTTACACAAACAGGGTCAGTACGCCGGTGAAGCCATACAGCATGCTGCGGTGAATTTCGCCATTGGCAAAAAATCCCGCCAGTGGAAACTCGCCCAGCGTGGCATGAATCAATTTAACTTCTTCAGAATTGGAACCGAACTGCTGACGCCCCCGTCCCAGGCAGGAAATATAGATGCCACCCCTGATGGGTGAATCAAGTCGTGATTTGAGTTGCTGCAACATACGCTGCATATCCTGCAGTGCGGAGTTGCCATCGCGTCGGCAGAAAATAATTTCCTGCCCCTGTTCAAGGTAATCCGATATGGCAAAGCGTCTCTGTTCCGTGTCCACACCGATCAGCTGGCGCACCGTGTAATCATCGGTATCGGACTGCTGATTGACCAGTCCGGCAAAGATGTAGTTGGCGGCCTGCTGCCAGTCACGGGCAATCACTTCACCGGTGTCATCGGTTAATACATCCAGCGCCGGTTTATTGTCCAGCCGGTAAGCCAGGTTTTTACTCGATTCGGTGATGCGGTGCTTGGGGCCAATCGGTGTGCAACCCTGGGTGAGGTTACTGAGCAGCCGAATGGCGGGCGAAAACACCACACCTGAGATGCCTCCGTGCAGGGCGTTGTCGGCAAACTGGATATTATGCTGAGTTGTGGAGGAACTGATGCCACCGACTAGAAACGAGTTGGGAATCATTTCACCCAGCTGGTGAATCAGCGGCTGAACATAGGGGTTTTCCGGATCAGCGTGCAGCAGGCCAACATTGAAATCATTGGCCTTGCACCATTCACGGCATTCCGCAGGTATAGCCTCAATGCTGTCCTCAATATTTGGCAGTATGCGAAATTCATCTGCTGAAAAATCCGCCAGCATTACCACCATAGCGAACTCGCTGTAATACTCCTGGTTGGTGGCGAGCAGTGCAATGCCGGTGCTGCCGACCCAGTGCTGCACCCCGGTAGCCTGTTTCAACGATGACAGAAGTGTATCTGCCTGAGGTGCCAGTGCGTCGCTGATATATAAAAAACCGAAACTGGCTTCTGCGGGTATCTCGCCAAGTTGTTCAATGCAGCTGGCAAGCAACTGTTCGGTGGGCTGGTCGGCGCTGTGTGCAAGTAAAAACTGTTTCATGGGCAGTGTGCAGAACCTGAGGTTGTGTGTGTCATTTATTACCGCTTAATCTGGAGTAGAAATTAGCATATATCCAGGCTGCGGTGTAAGGGCATTGATGTCATTTATGAAAGTCGTTAGTCGTTGGTCCTTAGTCGTCAGTCAGACCAAAGACCAAAGACTAACGACTAAGGACTAAGGACTAACGACTAACGACTAACGACTAACGACTAACGACTCTCAAATACCGCACATCCTGACATCTTTGCTACCGGCATCCATGCCTCTCGCAAAATACCGTTCATCCTGAACATAAAAAAAAGCCAGCGATTATGCTGGCTTTTTGTCAGGCTGGCTCAGCCTTGATCTGCGCACTGCTGGACTAGCGTGCTTTTCTCGACTTCTCGATCATCTCGTGAATAATCGGCGTCAGGATGATTTCCATCGCCATGCCCATTTTACCGCCGGGTACCACAATGGTATTACGACGTGACATGAATGAGTCGTTGATCATGTTCAGCAGGTAAGGGAAGTCGGTGCCGAATTTGGCCGGGTCCTTAAAGCGAATCACGATAAAGCTTTCATCCGGTGTTGGAATGTCACGGGCAATGAATGGGTTGGAGGTGTCGACGGTGGATACACGCTGGAAGTTGATATCCGTTTGCGAGAACTGCGGGGTAATGTAGTTCACATAGTCCGGCATACGGCGCAGGATGGTGTCTACAATCACTTCAGCAGAATAGCCACGCTCTGCATTGTCGCGGTGAATTTTCTGAATCCACTCCAGGTTGACAATCGGTACCACACCGATGCCCAGGTCAACATGCTGTGCCACATTGTGGTTCTCGGTTTTCACCAGGCCATGCAGACCTTCGTAGAACATCAGGTCGGAACCGCTCTCAATGTCTTCCCATGGAGTGAACTCACCCGGCTTCTTGTCGATGCCCAGGCGTGCATTGTGCTCGGCGGCTTCCGGATCGGAGTGCAGGTAATAGCGTTTCTGGCCAGTGCCGTTTTTGGCGTATGACGCAAACAGCTCTTCCAGTTTGCCGAACTCATTGGCATTTTCGCCAAAGTGACTGAAAGACAGGTTGCCCTGAGCTTCGTGCTTGGCCATTTCTTCTTTCATGGCGGCGCGATCGAAGGCGTGGAAACTGTCACCTTCAATCACCACAGGGTTGATTTTTTCACGGAAGAAAATGTGTTCGAAGGCTTTTTTGACCGTTGATGTGCCAGCGCCTGATGAGCCGGTTACCGCAACAATAGGGTGTTTCTGGGACATTGAAGTCTCCTTAAATCATTGATATTTAAAAATTTTTACCTGCATCTTATAGTTAGCATGGCAGGTGTTGGAATTCGGTGGCCCATCATAGATGACATGATTTAACCGCGCTATCACGCAAGCTCTGGCCAGGTAGCGCGCTATTTTAGCGATTTTTGTGCTGCGGTGCGAATTTTATTAAACCGGTGAGCATGGAAGTTGCGTTTGCGGGTGTCAGGGCATGTTTGTGGGGCGCTGCAGAGCGCAGCGCCCCTGTCGCATGGAACAGGCTATGGAAGTCAGAAGGCCTGAATTAAAATTTATAACCTAAGCCCACACTAACTACCGTTGGGTTGATCTCGACATCTGTGGTGCCGGCAACGCTATTGGTGGCTGTGGTTTCAATATTCATATAGCGCACATCCGCCGTCAGAAACCATTTTTCATCCAGGTCGTAATCTATGCCCACCTGAGCCGCCAGGCCGAATGAGTCGTCCAGGTCGAGATCGCCACCCAGTCCATCAATAGTTTTGCTGGAGAAGAAGGTGGTGTAGTTCAGGCCCAGGCCGACAAAGGGGCGTACCTTGCTCTGTGGATTGAAGTAGTACTGCACACTGAAGGTGGGTGGCAGGTGCTTGGTTTCGCCGATAACACCCATACCATCTACACTGATATCGTGCTTGAAGGGCAGTGCGGCGAGTACTTCCAGGCCGATATTATCAGTGTACATATAAACAAAGGTGGCGCCGGGACGGATATTGTCATCCACTTCCGGTACTACAGCAACAGTGCTAAATGGATCAGCATCATCATTGGGCATAACCGAGGTCAGGGTCAGACGGCCAAACATGTCGCCGGCCTGAATAGCCTGCGCAGAAAAGGAGGCGCTGCCCATGGCAAGGCCCAGTGCGGTTAGAACTGCAATAGTGGTTTGTTGTTTTTTCACTTGGATCACCTGATTGGTTGTTTAATGTGGTCGGTAAACAAAATATCAGGATATGCTAATTTTGAATTGATCTGGATCAGTAACCACAGGCTGCGCAGGGAGAAGGCGCACTTTATTGATGCAGGTCAAGGCGAGGTCTGCATTGCCTGATGAGTGTCGCCCAGCTTGATCTGTTTGAGTGTCTGTATAAAGGTGTCCGCCACCTGGCTGTGCATGCTGTCCTTGTTATAGGCAATCCACAGTGTGCGCTTAATGATCAGGTCGTCGATTTTGATGTGATGCAGGCTGTTGCGCTGTAAATAGGTATGAACCGCGAATTCTGGCAGGAAGCTGACGTGACGACCCCGCTGTAATAGTTCGATAATGGTGTCGGATGAGCCCACTTCCATGGCGGTTTGCAGCGGTTTTACTCCGATCTTGCTGAGTCGCTGGTCCAGCGTATGGCGAATAGAGGACTGGGACTCGCGTAGCACGAACAGTAATTCGTTTAGCTGCTCAAGAGGAATGCTTTCCTCACCCCACAGGGCATGGCTTGGTCCGCATACCAGTAACAGTTCGTCCTCCATCCAGGCTTCTGACTTGATATTGGCGTGCTGGGGTTGCTGTTCCAGCAGTGCTATATCCGCAAGGCCGGTGGCCAGTCGGGTGTTGATACGCCGTGAATAGCCCAGTCGGCTCTCGATGCGCAGCTCCGGCTGGACTTCGGCAAAGTGCAGCAGAATATCCGGTAACATGTGTTCGCCAATGGCAAAGGTAACCTCCAGCTTAAGCCGGTTATGGCCGGTTCTGAGGGAGGCCAGGTCGTCCAGCAGGCTGGCCTGATGTTCCATAATCAGTCGGGCATAGGCGTATACCCGTTTGCCAGCAGTCGTCAGGCGCAGGCGTCGCCCCTGGTGTCGCATCAGGGGTACGCCGTAGCAGGAGTCCAGTGAACGTAAACGCTTGGTCACCGCCGGCTGGCCGACGCAGAGCGCCTTTGCGGCACGGTTGACACTGCCCAGTTCGACAACGGCTTTAAGGGTGGCGAGTGCTTTATAATCCGGCAGGTTAATATATTCCATAAAGGAATGTTAAGGCATTTGAATTCATTTGAATAGTCACTATAAACCATGCATGATCCGGCGTCTTTGCGGGTGTCCACCTGCTGCCAGTGCGTTTAAGTAGTTTCCATATGGTAAAGCGGCTGGCGAACACACATTAATTATAAGCGCCCTGTCGGCTGGGGCTGCGGGCTGTATCGGTCGGTGAGCACTTGCATGCAAGTGCAGTCGTGTCCGGTTCTGCCACCGGATTCAGCCTGATAATGAATTGATTTAACTGGAGAAAAACTATGTCTGCTATGGCTGACGAAGAAAAGATAGTGGCAGCGCCAGGTCGCTTCACGCCAAAACAGATGGTGGCTGCGGCTGTTTTTTTTTGCGGCTGCGCTGGGTCTGTCCACGGTTGTGCCCAGCATTGAGATTGCCTGGGTTACCGCAATCCTGATGCTGACCATCTCTCTGTTTGCCTTTGAGGTGGTGGGCGTGGACGTGGCTGCCGCTACAGTGATGGTGCTGCTGGGGCTGACTTCGCTGCTGGCACCCTATATGGGGCTGGAAACGGGGCTGGTGGATACCGAGCAGCTGTTTATCGGTTTTTCCTCCAATGCGGTGATGTCGATTATCGCGGTGATGATTATTGGTGCAGGCCTGGATAAAACCGGCCTGATGACCAAGGTGGCAGGTTTTATACTGAAAATCGGTGGTAAATCGGAAACCCGCATTATCCCGATTATCTCCTCAACCGTGGGTATTATTTCATCGTTTATGCAGAACGTGGGTGCTGCGGCGCTGTTCCTGCCAGTGGTTTCACGTATTTCTGCACGATCTGGCCTGCCCATGTCACGTCTGCTCATGCCGATGGGCTTCTGCGCGATTCTGGGTGGTACCGTGACCATGGTGGGATCGAGCCCACTGATTTTGCTGAATGACCTGATACTGGCCTCGAACCAGGCACTGCCTGCAGATCAGCAGATGGAAACCTGGGGCCTGTTCTCGGTAACGCCAGTCGGTCTGGCGCTGGTGGCTACTGGTATTATCTATTTCGTACTGGCGGGTCGTTTTGTATTGCCGGCAACCCAGTCTGAGAGCCAGACAGCCGGTTCTGATCCGCTTAAATACATCCAGAAAGTGTACGGCGTTGACTATGCCATGTCCGAGCTGGTGGTGTCTGATAACAGTAGCCTGATCGGCCAGACGCTGGATGATATTGAGTCCATTAACCGGGTACGCATTATTGCCAGTAAACGTCAGGGTGATAGCCTGCGTTTTGGCCCCGGCTCAGTGGCGCGTGATACCGAAATTACCGCAGGTATGGTGCTGGGCGTGATTGCCGACCCGAAATTGATCAGGGAAATGGCCGACAGGTACGAGCTGAGTCTGCGTGAAGAATTACGCACCTTCTCCGAAGCACTGTCTGCCTCTAAATCGGGTGTAGCAGAAGTGGTGATTACACCGGGTTCCGGGCTGATCGGCCGGAGTGCGCGCGATGTGTGGTTGCGTAAAACCTACGGCCTTGCACTGATTGGTCTGCACCGCAATGGTGAAACCAAACGTGAAGGGGATGATATTCGTAATATGCCACTAGAGGCCGGCGATACGCTGATTGTGCATACCGCCTGGGATAACCTGCTGCGTCTGGAAAAAGACCGTGACT
>JBFFND010000062.1:0-9170 GCA_041563375.1 Gammaproteobacteria bacterium
AGGGCGCGCTGATAATTCAGCGCGCCAGAACATAGGCTATGCAACCTTGTTCATATGCACATCCATCTGTGGGAATGGAATCGATATGCCGGCCTCTTCCAGAGCCAGCTTGACCTGTTCCTGGCAGTCGAAGAACACGGCCCAGTAATCTTCCTTCTTACTCCATACACGCACCGTGAAATTCACACTGCTGTCAGCCAGCTCACTCACCGCAACCATCGGCGCAGGATCCGCCAGCGATTTTTCATGTGAACTAATCACCGACATCATTACATCCTTGGCTTTCCTGATATCATCACCATAGCTGATGCCGAAGGTCATATCGACCCGACGTGTATCCCGTGCAGAGAAGTTAGTGATAACACCACCGTAGATTGCCGAATTAGGCACAATGTTTTCCTTATTGTCCGGGGTCAGCATGGTGGTGGTAAAAATATGCATTTTTTCAACCGAACCACTGACGCCGCCCGCGGTAATAAAATCGCCGACTTTAAACGGACGAAAAATCAGCAGTAAAACACCGGCGGCAAAGTTACTCAGCGTGTCTTTCAGTGCAAGACCCACGGCCAGACCTGCCGCACCCAGTAACGCGATCATTGAAGTCGTATCCACACCCAGCTGGCTCAGTGCCGCGACCACCACAATCAGCAACAACAACCAGTAGAGTATCGACTCGACGAAGTCGATCAGCATTATGTCCATTTTCGATCGAGTCATCGCCTTGCCGGAAAGATTCACCAACCTTCTCGCCAGCCATTTACCCACAATAAAGACAATCAACGCCTGTCCGCCACTGATACCCCAGGGAATCAGGTAGCTATCAATGAATCCCTGTATATTGTCACCCGATAGTTGCTCTAGCATGGTCTTTCCTCATTTGGCTTATGGGTATATTTATCGGCCGGTTAAACGGCCAGGGCTATGACATACAAATATGATGCGGAAACTGAGATAGCCCGGCAGCAATACTAGCAAAACGCCTCTGGCAAAAACAGTGATTTATTATCGGCAACTTAACGAGATAATCTGATCTATCTACGGATAGATCGTGCTTCAGAAACAGCCAGGGTACCTCTGAATAATGATGACATATCGGCATTGTTCAGAGGTACCCTAGTCATTCTGGCTCAGGATAATACCCTGGCCAGCCGGGCCGTTATACAAACCCTGGCTTCGCGCTTCACTTTCCGCATCAACAACATAGGCCAGCGCCTGCTGCAGCACTTCAACCCCGGCGCCGTCACGGGTTGCGTTTTCGGAAATATGGCGACGCCATTTTTTTGCTCCGGGTAATCCATTGAAAAGCCCCAGGATATGTCGACTCATAGCATGTAATCGTGTCCCCTGTTTCAGCTGTGTTTCCACATAGGGTAGAAACGCTTCAACGATATCAGTGCGCGAAGGCACGGCCCGACTGGCGTGGTAAAACTGCTGATCCACCCGTGCCAGTAAATAGGGGTTATGATACACCTCACGCCCCAGCATCACCCCATCAACATACTGCAACTGCGCCTGTGCGTCTGACAGAGTATTAATGCCGCCATTGATAATAATTTCCAGCTGCGGCATTGCCTGTTTTAACTGATAAACCGCCTCGTAACGCAACGGTGGGATGTCACGGTTCTGCTTTGGACTCAAGCCCTTTAGCCATGCTTTACGTGCATGCACAATAAAACTTTTACAGCCCGCCTCGGCCACTGTTTCGACAAAACGAAACAGCTCTTCAATGCTGTCATTTTCATCAATGCCGATACGGTGTTTAACCGTCACGGGTAACTTACTGGCCGCCTGCATCTCCGCCACACAATCCGCCACTAATTGTGGCCTGGCCATCAGGCAGGCGCCAAACATACCCGATTGCACGCGATCACTGGGACAACCCACATTGAGGTTCACTTCGTCATAGGCGTAGTCTTCAGCCATACGCACACATTGCGCCAGCTCCGCCGGGTTTGATCCACCCAGTTGCAGAGCCAGGGGATGCTCTGCCTGATCAAAAGCCAGAAAACGCTGGCGATCACCATGGATCAATGCGCCGGTGGTCACCATTTCGGTATAGAGAACGGCCTGTTCGGAGATCAGGCGCAGAAAATATCGTTCGTGCCGGTCGGTCCAGTCCAGCATGGGGGCAACACAGAAAGTTCGATTCATTAACAGCAAAACCCGATGGCAGTTCAGGCCGCGCATTATAACAAAAAGCACAGGCCATCGGGCATGCGCTTGTGTGATTCAGTGGGAAAGCTGGCGACAGTCGCCAGATAGTAACGGGGAGATCAGAGCAACTTGTTAATTGCCGCTATCAGTTCGTCTTCTTTGGCTGGTTTAATCAGATAACCACTGGCACCCTGGCGCTCTGCCCACACCTTATCGGTTTCCTGATCCTTACTGCTCAGCATAATCACAGGAATGTGTTGCGTGCCTTCGGTTTTGGTGATGTGGCGGGTGGCCTGGAAACCATTCAGACCCGGCATCACCACGTCCATCAGAATCAGGTCGGGAAGCTCACTGCGCGCAATACTTACTGCAGAATCCCCATCTTCAGCTGTCAGCGTTTCATGACCGTGTTTCTGTAGAATTTTTGTAATACTCTGCACCTGAGTCTGAGAGTCATCAACGACCAGTATTTTTGCCATGCACGTTTCCCGCAATAGTTTGATGTGAGTTATAACGCAGAATTCTGTGGATTCTGTTACCTGTAGATTAGACTAATTCCATGAAAAAACAAATTAAGCAAGGCTCCCCCGCGCGCTTATTCGAAGGACCAGTCCTGCAGGATATCGACCCGAAACAGGGTATCCTTATAGGCGAACACCACGCCATTGATGGTGATGCTTTCAATGCGCAGGCCAGGCATCAGGTTATCGCCCTGTTCCATAAACTGCCCATTAATAATGACTGAACGGCTGGAAGCATCCGATGAATATACATGACCAGCAAATTCCATCACCGGAATCGACTGCTGTTGATAGTCAGGCAACTCATGCAAATAGGGGATATCCATCAAATTCGGTTCACGCAGCTGATTGCCTGAAGGTGGAACATCGACTGCTGAAAATTTTTCAGCGCTGCTTTTCTGTACCGCTGTTTCATCAGATAAACTGATTTCACCGGCCGACGACTGGTGCTGTATAGCAGCTGCACGGCTGAGCTCGCTGCCCGCTCCGGCAGTGCCCTGTTTATCGAGTTGCGCACGGGCAACTGGCTCAGCTGGCTCTTCGAACTTATCAGGCGTCGCTGGCAAGGCGACTGGTGACGACTCATTTTTCGATTGAAAAAACTGTTGTGAAAACAGGTAGCCCAGCACAAACATCAGCAACAGCAGTAACAATGCAATCACCCCATACAGTACACGCGGTGTGTTGCCCTGCGGCCGAGCCGGCAGGTGCACGGTTTGCAGGGTGGGTACGTCACCCTGCTTGCGCTGCAGATCAGATTTTTTCAATGCATCCAGAATATACGACATCAGCTGTTCGACTCCAGCACAGGCTCAGATAAAGGCATGTTCAATACAGGCAGGCCGGGGTGTAATAGATGGTTCATATGAATCAGGGTTTTCACCCCAACCACCGCATCATCCTGCAAACCCTGGCCTAACTGGAACGCCCTGACCTTCTGTTGCAGTCGATCATCATAAAAACTGCTCACCACACCCTGCGGGTTATTTTCAATTTTATTAATTTGCTGGTGCAGCCAGACCACCGCTTCACCTTCATCACCGGGACGTATCAGATCCTGGTACACCGACGGTTTTTTCCAGAGCAGTGAATACTCACCTTTCCAGTAATACTCAAACTGCGCCAGTGACACACTCTGCTGCTGATTTGCCAGAAACAGCACCACCTGCTCCACTTCGCCCTGCTGTGATTCAACAAGGGCCAGTAAAGTCGCATATTGTGGCTGGTTAAAATCATCATACAGCTTGATCACCGCCGGGCGGTTTAACTGACGCAGGCTGTCAATATCGCCGGTATCCTGCAGGCAGGCCATGTCCCGGGTTTGCGCATGGAAACAGGGTGTGCCGTCACTGCCCAGCTGGTAAGCAACATTCCAGCGCTCAAACAGCGCCTGATAGGACAACAGATTGCTGCGCAGGCGCAGATTATCATCCGCCCATTGAATTGCGGCAAGCGGTGTCTTCGCTGGGATGCTATCCGCTGTCACTTGCTGCGGCAGGCTCGTATCTGCCGTTACCTCTGTGGGCGACTGCACATCCTCGATACCGAGTTGCGCCAGCGAATTTTCAATCACCGGGTATTCGGTCAGAGGGTATTGCGAGAAATAAAATGCCGCCGCCAGACTGATCATTACCAGCCAGGCAGTGACCCGGCCGAACCCGGCAAACCAGCCGGAACGACGACCCCTCGACGCGGTATTTCCAGCCGCTGTTTTTGCCCCACGTGGTGCACCCAGTACTTCACTGGCTGCCTGTTTCAACGTGGCTTTGTCCGGCTGGTGATGCTCCTGCACATAAGCACCCAGCAGGGCGCGATCACAGATCACATTAATCAGACGGGGCACACCGCCACTGTATTGATACACCTGCTTCAGGCGTGGATAACTGAACAAGGGTCGACGGCATCCCGCCACTGCCAGACGATGGGTGACGTATTCCTGTACTTCATTGAAACTCAGTGGAGTCAGATGAAAACGGGCAGTAATACGTTGTGCCAGTTGCGACAGCTCGGGGCGACTCAGCACCTCCAGAAACTCCGGCTGGCCCAGCAATATGACCTGCAACAGTTTGCGCTCACTGGTTTCAAGATTGGTCAGCAGGCGCAGTTGCTCCAGCACATCCAGATCCAGGTTCTGCGCTTCTTCAATCAGCAGCACCGTATTGCGCCCCAGTGCATGCTGTTCCAGCAGATAGCTATTAATGCCATCGATCAGGTTTTTAATGCTCAGCTGCTGTTTGTCGTAATCGATCTGCAGCTCATCGCAGATTACCTGCAGCAGTTCCAGTGCGCTCAGCTTGGGATTAAGCACCAGCGCCAGATTGGTGTATAACGGCACCTGCTCCAGCAGGCAGCGGCTGACCGTTGTTTTACCGGTACCCACATCACCGGTGAGCAGAATAAAGGCGCCGTCCGATTCCAGCCCGTATAACAGGTGCGCCAGCGCCTCCCGGTGGCGCTCACTCATATACAGATAGCGCGGATCCGGTGCGATGGAAAACGGAGACTCAAGTAGGCCGAAGTGCTCTAGATACATGGGGCGATTATACGCAAACTGAGTGATGACAGTTAAGACTGTTTGGCATCGGCCTTCTCCCGCTGTTTCGCCGACTGCCACAGTGATTCCAGCGCCTGCAAATCCTGCTGCTCAATTGTCTGCCCGGCCTGCTGCAGTGCCTGCTCAATATGGCTGAAACGACGCATAAATTTGCGATTACCCCCACGCAGCGCTTCTTCTGCATCCACACCCAGGTGCCGCGCCAGATTGACCACGCTGAACAGCAGATCACCGATTTCTTCAAGCATTGCCGCCTGATTCTGCTGCTGCACCGCCTCACGTACCTCGTCGATTTCTTCCTGCAGTTTATCCAGCACCGGCCCGGCTTCAGGCCAGTCGAAACCGCTGCGTGCGGCGCGTTTCTGCAGCTTTTGCGCCCGTTTCAGCGCCGGCAGTGCGCTGGCCACACCCGCCAGCACCGAGGACTGCTCTGCTCCCGTTTGCTCTATGGCCTGGGCATCCCGTTCCTGTGCCTTGTGCTGCTCCCAGGCCTCGTGCAACGCCGCTTCATCATTACAGGACTGGCCCGCAAATACATGGGGATGGCGACGCACCAGTTTTTCACTGATCGCGTCCACCACATCGGCAAACTCGAACAATGACTGCTCGCTGGCGATCTGCGAATAAAACACCACCTGAAACAGCAGATCCCCCAGCTCGGATTTAAGCCCCTGCAGATCACCCTGCTCGATGGCATCCGCCACCTCATAGGCCTCTTCCAGGGTATAGGGTATCAGTGAGGCAAAGGTCTGTTTGATATCCCAGGGACAGCCGTTTTGCGGGTCGCGCAGCGCGGCCATCACATCGAGTAATTTTTTCATTACAACCTCAATCGGGTTTGCTAGACAGGCATTTTCTGTGCATGTTACGGCTTCCGCAATTATTCACAATGCCCAGTCGACAGATTACGCAATACGGCTTTGAGGGGCGACCTGTTCCGAATCAGCTATTGCATTCAGCTCCACAGAAAAGGTATTATTCGCCTGCTTTGCAGAGCTGGCGCAGATCAGCCTGTATTCACACATTTATGTATATGCGCACCTTTTGTAGCCGCATACGCAACCACCGGTTAATCCCCATCGGTTTGCGTGGAAACACCACCATCAGACGGTTTGCTTCGAACATCGTTTTTTCTGCGTTGTCTATACTTGCTAATGATAATACGACCAGAAATGACCACTGCTTTTAGTACTTGAAAAACAGCTTTTTTATTCACGAGGTATAGCCATGATATTCGAAGACTTTTCATCCGCCCACCTCACCGTATTGCTGGTCGTATTTGCTGCGGCTTTTGTAATGGGTGCAGTTGCCAATAAAACCAACTTCTGCACCATGGGGGCGGTATCCGACCTGGTGAATATGGGCGATAGTGGACGCATGCGCGCCTGGATGCTGGCGATGGCAGTGGCGATGCTGGGGGTGGTTATTTTTGAAGCCGGCGGTTTCGGTTCAGTTGACAGCACTATACCCCCCTATCGTGGCAACAACTTTGCCTGGCTGGAGTACATTGTGGGTGGCGTACTGTTCGGCATCGGCATGACCCTGGGCAGTGGTTGCGGTAATAAGTGCCTGATCCGCTTTGGTGGCGGCAACACCAAGTCGGTAGTCCTGTTTATTGTCATTGCCATCGCCGCCTACTTTATGCTGAACCCCTTCCCCGGCTCAGATGAAACCCTCTACTCGCTGCTGTTCTACCCATGGACAAACCCGGTATCGGCCACACTGGCTACACAGCAGGATCTGGGCAGCCTGGCGAGCAGTGTCACAGGCACCGAGGCAGCCACTCTGCGCACCGTGATCGGCCTGATTATTGCCGCTATCCTGTTCTGGTTTATTTTCAAATCAGCCGACTTCCGCAGCAGCTTCGACAACAAGCTGGGCGGTTTCACCATGGGTGCCGCGGTCGTGGTTGCCTGGGTGGCCACCTCCAGCATGGTAAGCATCGAAGCCTATGGCGAAAAATACAGCTGGACCGAGTATGCAAATATTGAATCCTGGTCAATGAACGAAGACGACCCCAGCGCCCGCCCCAAAGACGTAGGCGTACAGTCATTTACCTTCATTAACCCCATGGGCCAGACAGTCCGCTACGGCGTACAGGACTTCAATCAGTCTTACCTGACCTTCGGTGTTGTTGCCGTGCTGGGTATAATACTGGGCTCACTGTTCTGGTCACTTATCGCCCGTTCATTCCGCATCGAATGGTTCGCCAGCATCGGTGACTTTGTTACCCACCTGATTGGCGGCGTCCTGATGGGTGTGGGTGGCGTGCTCGCCATGGGCTGTACGGTTGGCCAGGGCATTACCGGTGTATCCACCCTGGCACTGGGCTCTGTGCTGGCGCTACTATCGATTATTTTCGGTAGCGCGCTCACCATGAAAATTCAGTACTACAGAATGCTCCACGAAGATGCCAGTTTTATGCAGGCACTGCTGAGTTCACTGGTCGACTTTAAAATACTGCCCGGTAAATTCCGCTCGCTGGAAAACCTGTAAGTCGATGGGCACCCGAAAGGTAACATTGGCCAGCCTTTCGGGTGCACCCTGTCCTTCCCCTGCTGTAACTGGGATTCACTGACACATGGATCTGTTTGCACTGTTCAGCCTGCTTGCCGCGACCGCCGCCGGAGCCAGTATCGGCAGCCATCTGTTTCTGTCACTGCTCTATGTTCCGCTGTTTAAACAGGCCGACAGTTTCAGCCAGCAGCTGATAGCGCTGCGCCGGCTGTACCGGCTGAACACCGTGCTGTGCCTGTTTGCCGGCACCTGCGCGGCCCTGGTCAACAACCGTGCCGCGGCTTTTATGCTGGCAATTCTCGCGGTCAGCTATGTGTTTACCCATACCCATCTACTGAAAGCCCTGCTGGCAAACTGTGATGCCGCGTATATGGTGCGTAAACCCACCGCCTTTCGTACAGTGCGCAACCTGCAGAATGCTGTGCACCTGTTACAGATTAGCGGTGCGATCTATGCGGTCTACCTGCTGGCACTCACCCGGACCAGCCAGTAAATACACCGCTGGTCAGAAAAAACCGGATTGTTTTTTTCGCTCATTTTTTGAGCAGCAAACAAGCCCATTGCAGACGCGAGATCGGGACTTTTATCCACAGGCGATCGTGTAATTAGAAAAAACTAATATACTAGAGTTCGTGATTGACGCATATCAGGCCACAATATATAGTGGTACTGCCTTGTTATTAGAGGCAAATAAATAATAATAATTATAAAATTAATGTCACGGCTGACGACTCAGGCTCCACCTGATTGAGTGCTCTGACATTCTCGCGCAGCAGCCCCCCACCATCCCTGTCTGGATGACGATGGCTGTACTCAGAACAAAGGGAAGAAGCTTTATGGCACAGTCCATCACTTCGATTAATTCACTACTGATTAACCTGAAAACCGTTAATCGCTCGCTACCCATCAAGCTACAGCAACTGGGTTTTGATACCAGTCTTAGCCTCGGCGCCGAACAGGAATACACGGTCAAAACCCTGATCAATGCCATCGATTCACTGGCGATCCAGTTCCTCACCCTCACCGCCAAACGCAACCAGTTTATTCAGCGCACCAGCTACAACGAACGCAAGGAAATAGAGGCCTGCCTGCACCAGCTGTTTATCTGCCTGGAACAGACACAGCAGCAACTGGCGGATTTTCAGACAGATAGCGACCACTGTGACCACAGCAGCGCGCTGACTTACCAGCATAACGGTGAAACACGGCAACTGAGCCTGCTGGACGCGGTGCAGCAGGTTGACCTGATCAAGCCCTACAGTCGCATGCTGGATATGGTCACCGCCCATGAGCGGATTCATGCCCTGTCGGCGGTACTGGAAACCCTGCTAAGCAAACAGCCGCAGCAGGTTAACGAGGTGGTAGACAGCGAACTGACCCGCGAGCAAAGTGATGCACTGCAGCTGTCACAGTACCTGATCAGG
>JBFFND010000063.1:0-9086 GCA_041563375.1 Gammaproteobacteria bacterium
AACGCTTCTTTGCCGGCGGTCTGCGTACCGTGCGTGGTTACGATTCGAACTCGCTGGGTCCGCGGGACCCGCTGACTAATGATACAATCGGTGGCGATCTGCGTACGGTAGCCAGTGCCGAGTTGATATTCCCGGTGCCTTTTATGGAAAATCCACCCAGTTCCGTTCGCTTCAGTGCGTTTTATGATATAGGTAACGTGTTTTTGCAGGATCAGGGTGGATTTGATTCTGCTGAGCTTCGCAGTTCGGTGGGTGTCTCTTTTGTCTGGCTCGCACCGATCGGCCCTCTGCGCTTCAGCTGGGGGCAAACGCTGGATGACCAGCCTGGAGACGATAAACAGGCATTCCAGTTCAGTATTGGTTCATTTTTCTAGGAGATTTAATTATGAAGACGCGTATGGTTAGCACGCTGGCCCTGATCGGCCTGATGATATTCCCCCTCAGTGGTTTCGCGGAAAAAATTGGTTTCGTCAACGTGACCCGTTTATTCAATGAGTATGCCCAGGTTCAGGGTATCGATACTATGATCGAGCAGCGCTTCAGCGCCCCCAAACAGGACATTGAGAAACTGGTGACTGATATCAAGGCACTGGAAAAAGAAATTAAAACCAATGAACTGATGATGACAGAAAGCAAGCTCAGTGCATCGAAAGCGCGCCTGCAGAAGATGGTGGGTGAATATCGCGAAAAAGGCATGCAACTGGAAAAAGAACTGCAGGAAGTGCGCAATACAGAAATGGGTAAATTCCGTCAGGTAGTGTTTGATGTGATCAAACAGTATGCGGTAGAAAACAACTACGACCTGATCGTCAACGAAGGCGTGATGTATGCCAAAGACGAAATTAATATTACCGATGATATTCTGCAGCGCGTCAATAAGGCCGCTAAATAATTACTGATAAATAGACTGATGGCCTATTCACTCAAACAACTGGCAGATCATCTGAACGCATCGTATCGCGGTGATGGTAATTTGCAGATCGGTTCGGTTGCCAGCCTTGAGGATGCACAGCAGGGTGATATCTGTTTTGTCGGCAGTGATAAATACCTGAAGGCGCTTAATGCCAGTGCAGCAAGCGCGGTGATTATCCGTGAAAGCCTGCTGGAAGCAACTGCGCTGCCCGCGATTATTGTGGATAATCCGCGAGCGGCCTATGCGCGACTGGTGTCTTATTTATACCCCGAGGAAAAACCTTCGGCGGGTATTCACCCCACAGCAGTGATAGACCCGTCCGCCCGTGTGGCGGACAGTGCCAGCATTGCGGCACATGTGGTGATTGAGGCCGGTGCACAGATTGCCGAGGATGTGCGCATTGATGCCGGTTGCTATGTGGGTAGAAACAGCCGCCTTGGACGAGGCACGCATCTTTATCCGAATGTGACGATTTACCATCAATGCACACTTGGTGAATACTGTATAATGCATTCATCGTCAGTGGTTGGCTCGGATGGTTTCGGCTTTGAGCATGATCAGGGCGAATGGCTCAAGATACCGCAGATAGGTGGAGTGGTTATCGGCAATGCGGTGGAAATCGGTGCCTGTTCGGTGGTTGACCGGGGTGCGCTGCAGGACACGGTGATTGAAGACGGTGTCAAGCTGGATAACCATGTGCAGATCGCGCATAACGTGCATGTGGGTGCACACACCGTAATGTCACGGGGTGTGGGCATTGCTGGCAGCACACGCGTTGGTAAAAACTGCCTGTTTGCCGGTATGACCGGCGTTAAAGACCATATTGAAATTGTCGACAATGTCACCGTAACCGCTATGTCGATGGTTTCAAAATCCCTGACCGTAGCGGGCTCCTATTCATCGAATACACCGATTGATGAGACCCGTAACTGGCGTAAAAACAGTGCACGATTCAGGCAGCTAGATGAAATGGCGCGTCGAATTCGACAGCTTGAAAAGCAATTACAAGAAAAAAACTGAGGCTTTACAGTGAATACAATGAACATCGGGGAGATCAAACAGCTCCTTGCACACCGTTATCCTTTTTTACTGGTTGATAAGGTGCTTGATTTTGAAGCAGGCAAACATCTGACCGCGGTTAAAAATGTAACCATTAACGAGCCATTTTTCCAGGGGCATTTCCCCCATTACCCGGTAATGCCGGGTGTGCTGATTATGGAAGCACTGGCACAGGCGACCGGGCTGCTGGGTTTTAAAACTATGGCAGAGAATCCCGCTGAAGATATGCTGTATCTGTTTGTGGGTATAGATAATGCGCGTTTCAAGCGCCAGGTGGTTCCCGGTGATGTGCTGACTCTTCAGGTGGAACTGATCAAACGCTCCCGTGCCATCTGGAAATTTGACTGCAAGGCACTGGTGGATGGTGAGCTGGCTGCCAGCGCAACCATAATGTGTGCGGCAACCGAAAACCCCGGTTCAAAAAGTTGAACCAGAGTTTGCTGTAACGGGGAACCGTGCTGATTTTTTCTGCTTGATACAGGTTTATCGAGATACAGGTCTGAGTTTTTAGAGGCTGCCAAGATGATTCATCCAACCGCTATCATAGATGACACAGCCCGCATTGCGGATGATGTAGAGATCGGTCCCTACAGCATTATCGGTGCACAGGTGGAAATAGCTGCCGGTACCTGGATTGGGCCCCACGTAGTCATCAATGGCCCGACACGCATTGGTAAAAACAATCGGATTTTCCAGTTCGCATCGATTGGTGAACAGCCCCAGGATCTCAAGTTTGCCGGTGAACCTACGCGCCTGGAAATCGGCGATAACAATACCATTCGTGAAAATGTCACTATTTCCCGGGGTACAGTGGATGGAGGCAATGTCACCCGCATCGGCAATGATAACCTGCTGATGGCCTATGTGCACATTGCCCACGACTGCCAGGTGGGTGACCATATTATTTTTGCCAATTCCGCCTCCTGCGCCGGCCATGTTGAAGTGGGGGATTACGCAATCCTCGGCGGTTTCACCCTGGTGCACCAGTTTTCCAAGATCGGCGCGCACAGCTTTACCAGCATGGGTTCGATTATTAACCAGGATGTGCCTCCCTATGTGGTGGTGGCCAGCAGTTATGGCAAGGCCGGTGGTATTAACAAGGTGGGCCTAAAACGTCGTGGTTTCAGTGATGAAGTGATTCGTGCCATTGTCAACGCCTACAAGATTACTATCCGTTCGAAAAAACCCAGGGAGCAGGCGATGCAGGAAGCGGCACAGCTGATTGATCAATACGAGGAGGTCAGGGTGATGACCGACTTTATCCAGCAGTCGGAGCGGGGCATAGTTCGCTAGGCGCAGCCTCATTATCCATCTAAGTTAACTGGCTATCACTGCTCGTGAAGAAAATACTTCATCGAGAACTCAATATGTATGGGCCCCAGTGAAAGCAGATTCTCCGTGCGTGGTGGCATGGGTAGCGCCTGTTCAATCGAGCGCTGGCTGGCGCCCAGCAGCACACTGTGCTCACCCTGAGTGCGTAGATTTTCAATACTGCCATCCGGCTGTAAATCAAACGACACTTCAACCTGGCCTTCCGTACCACGGCGGATCGCACTGCGTGGATAGTATTTGTAACTGTTGATGTGCTCGGCCACCAGTCCCAGGTAATTCTGTTTTTCTGTCTCCAGCGCCACGTTGTGTTCTGCGTTCAACTGGCCGGTGCGGGCGGCCTGTAAACTGGCTGCTGCCAGCTCGCTAGTGGATTCTAGCTGTGTGTCCTCTGTGGGCTGGGTCTGGGCCGTGGATTCAGTAACCGTTTCAGGCGGTGACTCTGTCTTAACCTGCCTGGTGGGCAGCGGTTCTGGCAGGTTCTCACTATCGACAATTGTCTGCTGTTCCGCGTTATCCTGCTGGCTGCTCAGCACGTTTTCATCAGGGGCCGGGGCCGGCTGTTGATCCGGTGGTTTCGTGCTTTTTACAGGCGTTGCCTGCTGCAGGCTGATTTCAACCACCGCCCGCGCAGACGGCGCGCTGGCGCTCGTATCCAGCGACAGATAAGCCGCTGCCAGTGCCAGGTGAATAGCGCTGGAAATGTCCAGGGTGAGCAGGAGCAGTTTGCTGCGACTCATTGGCTGTCGACTCATGGGTGATCAGGCCTCCAGCATCTCCAGTACCAGTTCCGCCATGTTTTCTACACCGCCGGGTTTGCCCAGCCTGTCGCGTACCTGTTTCAGTTCCGCCAGCATGGTGTTGCGATACTCGCTGTTATCCAGAATGCGCGTGATTTCTTCTGCGATGGCTGAGGGTTTAGCCTGATACTGTAGAAACTCTTTTACTATGCCCTTGCCGGCGACAATATTCACCAGCCCAATGTGCTCGATATGCACCATGCGTTTCAGAATGGCATAGGACAGGTGAGCAATTTTATAGGTAATGCAGTTGGGAATCCCCATCAGGGCGATTTCCAGGGTGGCGGTGCCGGAGGCGGCAATAATCGCATCACAGCACTGCATCACATTATAGGAAAGGTCATCCACCAGCCTGACCTGCAGGTGGCGATATTTGTTCAGTTCGGCCTGGAACAGTTCGGAGTTCAGACTGCGTGCAAGTGGTATCACAAACTGCAGTTCAGGTTTGCTGCGCTGGAGCAGTTCGGCAGCGGCGAGTTGCAGTGGCAGTATGCGTTTGATTTCACTGCGCCGACTGCCAGGCAGCAGGCCAATCACCGTACGATCGCTGTCCAGCCCGTATTCATGCATGCAGCGGGCCTTGTCCTTATTGGGTTTGACTTCATCCGCCAGCGGGTTGCCAACAAAGCGCACCGGTACATTGGCGTCGCGGTAAAAGGCTTCTTCAAATGGCAGAATCACCGCCATCATGTCCACCCGCTTGCCGATCTGGTGGACCCGGTGCTGCCGCCAGGCCCAGACCTGGGGACCGATATAGAACAGCACCTTGACCCCGAGTGATTTGGCGTATTCCGCCAGCTTGTTATTGAATTCCTGGTAGTCCACCAGAATCAGCAGGTCCGGCGGGTTCTCCGCCAGTGAAGTTTTGAGGATCTTCAGTGCGGCCATAATGCTGCGGTATTTAAGCAGGACTTCCACTATGCCCATTACCGCAATGTCGGAACAGTCCACCAGCAGCTCGACACCGGCATCCTGCATCTGTGCGCCGCCCATGCCGTAGAATTCCAGCTGCGACTCGTGTCGGCGCAGGGCATTGACCACATTTGCGGCGTGCATATCGCCGGAGGCTTCACCTGCGCTGATCATTATACGTTTGTTCATTCGAGTCCGTTGACGGCTAGCAGGCCGGTTGAATCCGGCGCAAAAATACAAGGATTTACCTTGCTCCAGAGTGCGACATCTATAAGATGTGACATTTTTATTGAACAGCGAATTGTACCGGAAATCATGATTAACGACATTGATATTGATCTGTCAGGCTACCGGCTGGTTGCCGGTGTGGATGAGGCGGGCAGGGGGCCCCTGGTGGGTGCGGTGGTAGCTGCCGCCGTTATCCTCGATGCGCAGCAACCCATTGAAGGCTTGAATGACTCGAAAAAGCTCAGTGCCAGCAAACGCGAACAGCTGGCCGAGCAGATAAAAAGCCGCGCAATTGGCTGGGCAGTGTGCTCGGTCGAGGCGGATGAAATTGACCGGATCAATATTCTGCAGGCCAGTTTGCTGGCAATGAAACGGGCGGTAGAGTCACTGCCCGAGGCGCCGGATTTTGCCCTGATCGATGGCAATAAATTACCGCAACTGGACTGTGAAGCCGCGGCGATTGTTAAGGGAGATGCCAGGGCCGAGGCGATTGCTGCCGCCTCGATTCTGGCCAAGGTGGAGCGGGATGCGCAGATGCAGGCACTGCACCTGGAGTATCCGCAATACGAATTCGACCGTCACAAGGGCTACCCCACCAAAGCGCATATGGCCTTGCTGCAGCGTCATGGGCCCTGCCCGCAGCACCGCAGGAGTTTTGCGCCGGTACGTCGCGCGTTACTTGAGCTGGCAGAGGTGGACATTGATTAATGTATTAAAAACAATAACCTGGCTCATTTTGTTAAAGCTGGTTTTTTATTCATTGCAGTGGCAGTTAAGCTGAGCGCGGTGCTTGTGCGGCAGAACAGTGGCAGGGTGGTATTTGTTCTGTTGTTTTAATGGCTTTTTGTGATCATTGTGGGATTCGGGTCATGGTTTTCCCGGCTCGGAGCAAAATAAAGTGGTAAATCGGTATTAGTTATTGTCGAAGCCGCACAACTGTTTCATAATGACCAGGCCCACCAGCAGATTTTAACTCTGTTATTTAATTTAATTAAAACAATAAGATATATAACTTACTTCAAGTAAAGTAACAGGTCTAATGAATCCACGCTTTATACATCTTCGTTTACATACCGAATACTCGCTGGTAGACGGCATTGTGCGCATCAAGCCGCTGATGCAGATGGCGGCCGAGCAGAATATGCCCGCCATTGCACTGACCGACCAGTCCAACCTGTTCGCCATGGTGAAGTTTTACCGTGCAGCGATGGCGGCGGGTATCAAGCCGATTATCGGCGTGGACATCTGGGTGCGTAACGCGGTGGAAACCGAACCGCCATCCCGCATGGTGTTGCTGTGCCAGAATGACCTGGGTTATAAAAATATCACCCGCCTGATTTCCCGCGCCTACCTTGAAGGTCAGCATGCCGGAATCCCCATGATAGAGGTCGACTGGCTGCGTGAAGCCAATGAAGGCATTATCGCCCTGTCCGGTGGTCGTGAAGGGGATGTGGGTCGCGCCCTGCTGGCGGGTAACCAGATAATGGCCGGCGAACTGCTTAATGCCTGGCGGCATATTTTCCCGGACCGTTTTTATCTCGAGTTGCAACGCACCGGTCGCGAAGGCGAGGAAGAATACCTGCATGCCGCGGTGAACCTGGCGCTGGCCAGCACCACCCCGGTGGTGGCTACCAACGATGTGCGTTTTCTCAAACAGGACGATTTCGAGAGCCATGAGGTGCGCGTGTGTATTCACGACGGCCGTACCCTGGATGACCCGCGTCGGCAGAAACACTACAGCGATCAGCAATACCTGCGCAGCGAAGCGGAGATGTGTGAGCTGTTTGCGGATATTCCCGAAGCACTGCAGAACACAGTGGAAATTGCGCAACGCTGTAATCTGGATGTACGGCTGGGTGAGAGTTTTCTGCCCAACTACCCGATACCGGCAGGCGACACCATCGAGAGTTACTTTATCCGCGTGTCCCGGGAAGGCCTGGAGAAGCGCCTGGATTTCCTCATCCCGGCAGATACGGAGAATGCGCAGCAGCGTCGCCAGCCCTATTACGAACGACTGGAGACAGAACTCAAGGTTATCAACGACATGGGGTTCCCCGGCTACTTCCTGATCGTGGCCGACTTTATCCAGTGGTCCAAGGACAATGCAATTCCGGTGGGACCCGGGCGGGGCTCTGGTGCCGGCTCTCTGGTGGCCTATGCGCTACTGATTACCGATCTCGACCCACTGGAATATGACCTGCTGTTTGAACGTTTTCTGAATCCGGAACGGGTCTCACTGCCGGATTTCGACGTCGACTTCTGTATGGAAGGCCGTGACCGGGTGATCGACTATGTGGCGCAAACCTATGGCCGGGATGCGGTGTCGCAGATTATCACCTACGGCACCATGGCCGCCAAGGCGGTGGTGCGTGACGTGGGGCGGGTATTGAACCTGTCCTATGGCTTTGTCGACCGGATTGCCAAGATGGTGCCCTTCGAGCTGGGCATGACCCTGAGCCGGGCACTTGAAGAATCGGAAGACCTGGCTAACGCCTATCGCAGCGAAGAGGATGTGACCGAGCTGATCGATATGGCGCTGTCGCTGGAGGGTTGCACCCGTAATGCCGGCAAGCACGCCGGGGGCGTGGTGATCTCTCCCTCGGTGCTGACCGACTTTACTCCGCTCTACTGTGAACAGGGCGGGCAGAGCGTGGTGACCCAGTTCGACAAGGACGATGTTGAAGCCATCGGCCTGGTGAAGTTCGACTTCCTCGGCCTGCGTACCCTGACCATCATCGACTGGGCGGTGCGCAATATCAAGCTGCGCCATGCAGACCAGCATGAGCTGGACATCAACAAGCTGCCACTGGATGACCCCCAGGCCTTCCGCCTGCTGATGGCGGCAGAAACCACCGCGGTGTTCCAGCTGGAATCCAGCGGCATGAAAGACCTGATCAAACGCCTGCAGCCGGACTGCTTCGAAGACATTATCGCACTGGTGGCGCTGTTTCGCCCCGGCCCATTGCAGTCGGGCATGGTGGATAACTTTATCAATCGTAAGCATGGTCGGGAAATCGTTTCCTTTCCCGATGCGCAGTACCAGCACGAGTCACTGAAGCCGATACTGGAACCCACCTACGGCATTATCCTGTACCAGGAGCAGGTCATGCAGATCGCCCAGGTGCTGGCGGGTTATACCTTGGGCGGTGCGGACATGCTGCGCCGAGCCATGGGTAAAAAGAAACCCGAGGTCATGGCCGAGCAGCGTGCGGTATTTGCCGAGGGGGCGAAGAACAACAATATCGACCCCGACCTGGCGATGAAGATTTTCGACCTGGTGGAAAAATTCGCCGGTTATGGCTTTAACAAATCACACTCCGCCGCCTATGCGTTGCTGTCCTACCAGACCTGCTGGTTAAAGGCGCATTATCCGGCCGAGTTCATGGCGGCGGTACTGTCTGCGGATATGGATAACACCGACAAGGTGGTGACCCTGATAGAAGACTGCCACCGCATGGGACTGGATGTGCTGACACCGAATATCAACAGCTCGGTGATCAAGTTCTCGGTGCCCCAGGACACACAGGTACTGTACGGGCTGGGTGCGATCAAGGGTGTGGGTCTGGCAGCACTGGAAGGTATTATCGAGGAGCGCAGCAATAACGGCGCCTATAAGGATTTATACGATCTGTGTCGGCGAGTAGATGGTCGCAAGGTCAACAAGCGGGTGCTGGAAGCACTGATCAAGGCCGGTGCACTGGATCCACTGGGTCCTAACCGCGCCTCATTACTGGCGCGTCTGCAAAATGCGATGCAGATGGCGGAGCAGTACCAGAAAAATGCCAGCATCGGTCAGGATGACCTGTTCGGCAGTTCAGTGGATGAGGATGCAATTGCGCCGGTAG
>JBFFND010000064.1:0-9076 GCA_041563375.1 Gammaproteobacteria bacterium
ATGGGCAATGCTTCAGCACAGACAGACTTCGAACAGGGTGTCTCATTTTTTAAACAGCAAAAATATACACAGGCCGTTGAGAAATTTGAGTCTGCACAACGCCAGGGACTGAACACAGTTTCACTGCACTATAACCTGGGCAGCAGCTACTATAAACTTGGTAACTACAGCCAGGCCAGGCACTATTTTCAGCAGGTAGCTGAAATGCCCGAAATGCATGACCTTGCCATGTACAACCTGGGGCTGATTGCGGTAAAGCAGCATGAGTTCTCACAGGCACGAACGATTTTCAAGCGTATCATTGAGCGGGGTAGCGATAACAAACTCATCAACTTATCTACTGCACAACTTGATAAACTCGCACAGCGCAAAAAAAATGACTGGCGGCTCTATATATCCGCCGACTATGGCCATGATAGCAATATCACCTCACTGCCATCTGAAACCAGTCTCGATATTGCAGATAACTTTTATACGGCATTCATTCTAATCGACAAGGTGGTAAACGGCAGTAGAACGAATGGCTGGCTGCTCGACGCCAGATTTTTCAGAATCGATTTTTCAGACTCCAACAATTACGATGAATACCAGTACGCAGCTGGCATCAAAAAAAGTCAGCCTGTTGCAAACTGGAATACTCAGCTGCACCTCGGGCTAAGCCAGAATAACTTTTCGGGTGAGAATTACCAGTCGACAGTCAAGATGACTGTTGACGGACAGACACGCCTATCCCCTAACCAGCAACTCTATCTGCGCTATCAATATGAAGACATCAGTAGTGAACTGGCAATTTATGACTATCTGCAGGGATGGCGACAACGGGCGCGTATCGGCCTTCGACAGAAGAATAACCGACATAGCTACAATATTTACTATGAACTGGAACTGAACCAGCGCGAAGAGCTGATCACTTCCAGCTATGCCTATGAATATTCACCAACACGTCACACTGTTCGTGGCACTTATAGCTACCTGGTGACTGACAACTGGAAGCTGATCGCTGAACTGGGATTACGCGACAGTGATTTTCCACACAGCGAATCATTTGACCGGAATGATGAACAACTGAAGTCAGCCGTTGGTGTCGACTATGCCTTCGACAAAAGCCTGCACCTGAAAAGCAGACTGGAACATACCAACAACCGCTCCAGTGTTGATATCTATGACTACAGTAAAACCCGAATTATGCTTGGGCTTAATAAGCTGTTCTGATTAAACCGTCTTTAAATATTCAGCCGTACAGCAAACCTGAGCCACTTTATAACCCCAGCGGATTGCTTATATCCACACCATCCATAAACGGCTTCTTACGGTCTGAGTGAGTTAACTGATACACCAGACCCACCCAGTTGCCCACCACTTCACCTGCGGTGTCATGCCAGGTATTATCCAGCTGGTCAACAATCAGTGCTTCAGGAAACTCGGGCAGATCGGCATTACATTGCATTGCCTGATGCAGGCGATATGCATATTCACGCAGTATCGCTGCAGCCTGCGTGGTAAAGTAATTCGTCGGAAATGGTGGATAATCACGGCGATGTCCTTCGATATAAAGCAGCACCTCCCGCTTGAACTCTTTCAACAATGAAATCGTGTCATACTCGGGATGCCCCTGGAAAAAGACACTTCGGAAACCGTCTTCCGAGGTCGCCAGGTGGACACAGCCATCCTGCTCGCCAGTCACCAGCACTTTCAAACCGGCCGCGGCAAACTGCGACTGGCTTACATCATTCCAGCGCGAATGGGGCACATCAAACCGGGTATTAATATCATTCACCAGCGGATGTTCCGGCTGCGTCAACTTATGAGTAAAGACTCCCCATTTTTTCATCGGCTGCGGCACACGCTTTTGCCCGTAACGAAATTGCAGTACAGCGTGCGTTGCCAGGCAGGAACATAAGGTTGAGGTGACATTTTCATGGGCCCAGTCAGCCACTTCAATCAACGGTTTCCAGAAAGTCTGGTTAGACAGCTCTGCACCAATCACATTGGCACCGGTAATAATCAGCGCATCCAGTCCCTGCGCCTTGATCTGTTCAAAACTCTCATAATACAGATCAATATGCGCCTGCGCTTTCTCGCCTCTTGCAAGTTCACTCAGTGTAAACGGATGCACATAAAACTGTGCAATCGGATTACTCTCGCCTATCAATCTGAAAAACTGTCGTTCGGTTGCTGCCAGCGCTGCATCCGGCATCATGTTCAGTAAGCCGATATGCAATTCGCGAATATCCTGATGACTGGCCGCATCCGGCGCAAGCACCTTGATGCCTTCATCCTGAAGACGACGAAACGATGGTAATTGATTATGTGCAACTAATGGCATATCTGTCTTTTCGTTCGGGTTAATGACCTGGATAAAACAGGCGGCTCGTGACTGATAGACTCAGTATCATGCCAGACAACTATTTACCCTGTC
Organism: Gammaproteobacteria bacterium; assembly: GCA_041563375.1. Lineage (GTDB taxonomy): Bacteria > Pseudomonadota > Gammaproteobacteria > SZUA-229 > SZUA-229 > SZUA-229. Next base: position 2,420 of record JBFFND010000064.1, read on the forward strand.
TTGTAATGGCAGTTTCCAGCAGTTTGAGAAAATCTGCCTCATTCCTGACCTGTGAGACTTCTTCGGAGGTTACGGTATACCCCTGTTTGGCAATTTCCTCATAGCGCGGAATACGCGAATGGAACAGTCGTGGAAATATCCAGCGAGTAAACTCATCGGGATCCATTTGCGCGGCGTATTGCAAATTATTTTCCTGTAAATAGGTCGCCAGTTGTTGCTGTAAAAAATCTGCCCGGTAATACAGAGGCTTGGGCGCACTCTGCGCGCGGGCTATCAATTTTTCTTCTTCTGCTTTATTGGTTACCTGGATATATAAAATCAGTGTGTGATCAGCCAGGGTCTCAATCACCCCTGGTTCATCAAGTTCACACAGGCTGCCACCCACATCATTCACAAAATGGTCATAGCCGTAGATTTTCTGCGCCTTGTCGATAAACTCGGGCACATCGAACATGGTGGCAACTTCACCTTCACGGTACTTCGCCTGGCGCCGGATGAAATCTTCCAGCTCCACGCCGCCGAGCAGAGGATTACCCAGCTTGCCCACATAACTTAATACCGGACCCAGATCATGCACCTTGATATTATTACGGATATAAATCCAGTCGTTGCGTAACAGCTCCTTCAGGAACGGCACCTGCATCGCCTGTTGCTTGATCATATCCAGTATGGATTCGTCCAGATAACGGGTACCTATGCGATAATCGCCGGAAAAATGAAACCACTGACTGTCTCTTAACATGGTGGACAGATAGGTTTTCCCCACCCCGGACATGCCCAACAGGGTTACTTTTTTATTTTTCCATGCCCGAAATTCTTCAATCGTGAACTTCACCTGATCATTTCTCCGCCTGATTTATCAGCCTGTTAGTATACATTTTCCACGCACAGGATAAATGGCTTTTGGGGAATCGATTAAGGGAAAAAACGACACCTTGAGACGTCAGACGCGTCTGAAGCAATTTAGGTAGCTGGCTGAGACTCAGCCAGCCAATCATGCTTCCCACATAAATCATCAGCGGGTTCGGACAGAAGTTAACAACGGGTCAAAATGGTATCGAAGGCCTGAGTAAAACTAATGCAGCTTTATTTCTGGATGCACCGTTGCACGCAGGGTATGGGCCACACTCAGCATCGCGGTGCGATAAAAACCGAATAATGCCAGCTGATGCAGTTTGTACAGCGACAGATACACCATGCGCGCCACAAAGCCTTCCACCATCACCGTACCGGTGATGCCCCCCATTAGATTACCCACGGTGCTGTATTTACCCAGCGATACCAGTGAGCCATAGTCCTTGTATTTGAATTCGGGTAAGGGCTTGCCCTTGAGTCTGGCACACACCGATTTCACCAGCATCGATGCCTGTTGATGCGCAGACTGTGCCCGTGGCGGTACATAGCTGTTCATCTCCGGCCAGTCACATTGCGCACAGTCGCCCAGGGCAAAGATATTATCATCTTCGGTGGTTTGCAGGGTTTGCCGCACCACCAGCTGATTGATCCGGTTCACCTCCAGCCCATCCAGCTCTTTAAGAAAATCCGGCGCCTTGATGCCGGCAGCCCAGACCTTGATCGCAGCGGGAATCTCACGCCCGGTGTGCGTCACCAGCTTGTCCTTATCCACCTTCACCACCCGCTCGTTGGTAATCACATCGATATCCAGATTGCTCAGTTCAGCATGGGTAGCGCTGGATAATTTGGGTGGCAGGCCGGATAGAATGCGCTCCGCCGCTTCTACGATATGAATCTTGATCTGAGCGGGATTGATCTGGTCCAGACCATAGGCGGTAAACAGGCGCGAAACCTTGTGCAACTGTGCTGACAGCTCAATGCCGGTGGCGCCACCGCCGGCAATCACCACATCCAGCTGTCCAGGCCTGATGGGTGCCGCCTGGGTATTGGCCTTGATATAGATTTCCATCAGGCGCGTCTGGAACGACTGGGCTTCACGCTTGGTATCAAGGAACATGCAATGCTCGCGCACCCCCTCAATGCCAAAGTCATTACTCACAGAGCCGACCGCCATAATTAACGTATCGTAGTGAAACTGGCGCTCCGGAATAATTTCATCGCCACTGTCGGTGTGGGTGGGCGCTACATAGACAATGCGCTGCTTGCGATCCAGCTTGTACATACGCCCCAGACGGTATTCAAAATAATTGCTTTTCGCCTGTGCCATATATTCCACCTGATTTTCGTAGGAGTCGAAGGTACCGGCGGCGACTTCATGCAACAGCGGTTTCCAGATGTGTGTACGATTGAGGTCCAGCAGGGTAATTTTTGCTTTCTTGCGCTTGCCCAGTTTTTTACCCAGCCGGGTCGCCAGTTCAAGACCACCGGCGCCACCACCCACGATGACAACGTGGTGCAGTTGATTTTCACTCATAATCGATACATCCAGTCTTTTAACCAATCAATTGTAGAGTCGCTATAGTACATAAGAATATGCTAATCAACCACCTTATATGTAAACAAGCGGACACCCAGGCTGACAAAAGGCCATCTATCGCCAGCTGCTCAGAAGGTATTGAAGCAGGCAGCCGCACCAGGTTGGTGCGGTCGCCATTTAGAGAATGCGACGCCGTCTAGGCAACGCTGCCGAAGGACTTATCGATCGCCCCGGGAGGGATATCCAGCCCGGCCAGTTTGCATCCTTCTGCTACCGGCCCGGAGGGAATAATCTGATGCAGGTACTTAAGGCCACCCTGAGAATGAAACTTCTCGTCCAGCGCATCCTTTACTTGACGCAATTTAGGGTGATCAACTTTTTTATAATATTCCTGCAACGCGCCTACCAATTGCCAGTGGTCATCGGTCATGGTGATGCCATCGGAACTGGCGATAGCCTCGGCGTCCTGTATCGACCAGCCTTTCGGCGCATGGGGAAAAGATTCTGATGAAACATTCATGGAAGTAGCCTCCTGTTAAACAACATTAGACACACAATCTAATATAGCACTCTACGAGGGACTTTTCAGAAGCTCATTGGCGGTCAGGCCAGAATCCCGGGATTTATTTTACCTTTTCAATCAACAGCGACACATGCTCCCGGTCGAACACATTAACCGGCCCATGTTCCACATATAAATCGCCAGGCTGGATGCCGGGTCGGGAGGACTTGCTGATCACCGCAGTCACATTAACCATTTGAAACTTCGACAGACGCATCTCTGGCATCATCGCCATACCGTCATTCAGTGTCACCAGCGCCGGCAGGTCGGCGGCGGTTAATTTGACTGCCGCCAGCGGCATGGGCGGGCCATCAATTGCTTTGGCATAAATAAACAGTGTGTCCGCCGCGTTTACACTGTCTCGAAGTGACGGATCAAGGTCAACCGTCAGCGTAATTTCTGCAAGCGGGCCGTTATCATCTGCTGTTGCAGCCTGCTCCTCGGGCTGTGGCAGTTCAGCTTTTAACTCCGCCACCAGATCATCACCCAGTTGCTTTTCCACACCGCGGATCAGTTGATTGAGTTGAGCCAGTGCCTGGGGCTCTTCCCCCAGCATCGGTCTCAGCTCATACCAGTAAGTCAGCGCCTGTCTGAAATTGCCCCGCTGACTTTCAGCGGTACCCACCATCCATAAGACCGTCGGATTATGCGGATCCATGGCCTGGACTTTTTCAACAACAGGTAGCGCGGCACCTGTTAACTGACCGCCTTCATTCATCGCCAGCGCATCTGCATAACCCAGCATCACCTGTATCTCATTTTCACCCACCAGTGCAATCAGCTTTTCGTAGGCTTCGGCTGACTTCTGGTATTGCTGCAGACGCATATAGGTTCTGGCCAGCATAAACCAGCCCTCGGCATTTTCCGGTTGCTCCTGCAGGCGTTGCTCCAGTTTTGCTACCGCCTCGGCAATGGTCATTTCGCCACGACCCTCACCTGCAGGAATCGATGTATTAGCGACCAGCTTGCCGGTAGCGGCATCGAAATTGCCAATCTGTGCATATATCAGCACCGCCAGCAGCGGCACGGCTATCACCATCAGCAGCGGGATAAACCGGTTGCGAGCCACATTACCTGAAACTTTTGTTGTCTCCGCATCACGGTTGGTACCAAGATCAATGGCCAGCGTAGTTTCAAGTTCATCATGTAACTGCTGAAATATTTCTTCGCTGATTTCACCATCATCCCGTTGCTGCTTAAGCTCTTTTAAACGGTCTCTGGCAATGGCCACATTGTAGTCATCATAATCTTCGGTCATTGGCTGATTTTTTCTTAACAGCACCGGCACCACAAACAGCAACGCCAGCACGACCAGGGCAATAACACTTAGAATAAAACTGATCATAAATTTTCCGCGATTAAATTATTTTTCTGCCTGTCCGGTACACAGCACAGGTTACTGTTGTGCACCATGGCCTGACTATTCATCATCCAGCAGTGAATGGGCTCTTTTCCGGGTTTGTGTATCAACCCCACTTTGCTCACTGCCTGACTGGCGACGCACATAGGAAATGGCGATCACCGCACCAATCAGCAGAAAGATAAACGGGCCGAACCACAACATAAAAGTGGAGGATTTGACGGGCGGCCGATACAGCACAAAATCACCATAGCGGGCCACCATAAAATCGGCAATTTCAGTTTTGCTTTTGCCTTCATTCAGCATGCTGTACACCTTACTTCGCATATCCTGCGCCAGCTCGGCGTTCGAATCTGCCAGGTTCTGGTTCTGACACACCAGGCAACGCAGCTCGGCAACCAGCGTGTTGTAATCCTCTTCCATCTGCTCATTGGCAAATTCACGACTCTCGACTTTTGCCTGCGATGCCAGACTGAAGCCCAACAAAAAAATACATAATAAACTGCTCAGCTTTTTCATTGCGCCTGTTCACTCCCTGCATTGCGCTCAAAATAAGCGGCAAATTTTTTCTGCCAGATGTCGGGATTAAGGCCACCGGCATGCTTGGCAATCACCACACCCTGCGTATCAATCAGAAAAGTTTCCGGTGCGCCATAAACGCCCCAGTCCATCGCCACGCTGCTGTCGGGATCGAAGCCGATTTCAACAAAAGGGTTGCCCAGTTGATTCAGCATGGCAATCGCCTCACTGCGCTCATCGCGCCAGTTTAAACCGATAATGGGGACACCGGCTTTTTTCAGCTCATTTAAAAAGGCATGTTCACGCCAGCATTCGGGACACCAGGTACCCCAGATATTAAACAGCCAGTACTGGCCGCGAAGCTGATCGGTGTTAACGGTTTTGCCGGCATCAAACAACCTTGGCACATGAATCTGTGGTGCCGGTTTGCCAATAAATTCGGTGGGAATATCACGCGGGTTGTACTCGCCTTTACCCATGCGGTCGAGCACCAGGGCAAACACACCCACAAAAATAAAGAAGCCGATGAGTAATACGTAACGCGCCATCAGACCACTCCTGCCACAGCGCGACTGCTGTGCGCGTGCCTGACGGTTTTGCGGTAACGTTTATCGGTTGCCGAAATCAGCCCACCAAGCGCCATAATCAGTGCACCCAGCCAGATCCAGCGAATAAATGGCTTGTGGTATATGCGCACACTCCAGGCGCCTTGAGTGTCCAGTTGCTCCCCCAGTGACACATACAGGTCACGCCAGAAGCCCGGGTCTATACCCGCTTCGGTCATCGGCATGCCACCGGCATTGTACAGGCGTTTCTGTGAATTCAGCTGGGTTAGCGGCTCATCCTGATAGAACACGCTAAAGCGGCCCTCGGTAGCCCGATAGTTAGGGCCATTGACGCTGGAGACACCTTCAAACACAAAGCTGTATTCACCAATATCATAGGCCTGGCCCTGCGCCAGGCGGATATCCTTCTCGGTGCTGTACAGGCTGGTGATGGTAATCCCCACCACAAACACCGCGACGCCGATATGGGCACAGCTCATGCCATAAAAACCGCGCGGTGTGTTGAGCAGTGCCTGCCATTTGTTCTGTTTACCGGCCACCCGGTCGTATATACCCTGCAGGCTGGTCAGGGTAATCCAGATCGCCAGAATTGAAGCCAGCAGGGCGCCCCACTTCACTTCATCCAGCAGCATATAGGGCAGCGCACTGCCCAGCAGGATACTCAGCACAAACGGCAGCAATAGCTTGCTGCCTAAGCGGCTGAAGCTGTCCTGTTTCCAGCGAGCCAGGGCAGCCACCCCCAGCAGCATGGCAATAGGGATAGTCAGCGGTACGAACAGCGCGTCGAAATACGGCGGTCCCACCGAAATCTTGCCGGCACCCAGTGCATCCATCACCAGCGGATAAAGCGTGCCCAGCAGCACAGAAGACGCCACGGTCACCAGCAGAATATTATTGATCAGCAGGCCACCCTCGCGGGACAGCATATTCACCTTGACCGCACTGCGAATGTGCGGTGCCCGCCAGGCGTACAGAATCAGTGAACCACCGACCACCACGCCAAGGAACATCAGAATAAAAATGCCCCGTTCCGGATCATTGGCAAAGGCATGCACCGAGGTCAGTACACCGGAGCGCACCAGGAAGGTTCCCAACAGGCTCAGCGAGAAGGTAAATACCGCCAGCAGCACGGTCCAGGCCTTGAACACGCCGCGCTTTTCGGTCGCCGCCAGCGAGTGAATCAGTGCGGTGCCCATCAGCCAGGGCATAAAGGAGGCATTTTCCACCGGATCCCAGAACCACCAGCCGCCCCAGCCAA
>JBFFND010000065.1:0-9072 GCA_041563375.1 Gammaproteobacteria bacterium
AATGTCAGAAATCAATGAAATTTTGCTGGGTGTGAATATTGACCATGTGGCGACCATACGCCAGGCCAGAGGCACCCGCTACCCTGATCCTGTGCATGCAGCATTACAGGCGGAAAAAGCCGGTGCGGATTCAATTACCCTGCATTTGCGCGAAGATCGCCGCCACATTCAGGAACGGGACGTGCTGCTACTGAAGGATTGTCTATTGACCCATATGAACCTGGAAATGGCGGTGACCGACGAAATGCTGGCATTTGCCGAACGCGTACAACCGGCGGATTGTTGCCTGGTGCCCGAGCGGCGTGAGGAACTAACCACCGAAGGCGGTCTGGATGTGGTCAGTCAGGAATCGCGAATTAATGAGGCCTGTCAACGTCTGGCGGAGGCTGGTGTGCGGGTGTCGCTATTTGTAGATGCAGATCGTAGCCAGATAGAAGCGGCGAAGCGCTGCCATGCACCGGCGATTGAAATACACACCGGGCATTATGCCGATGCGACAAGCCGTGATGATCGAATCAAGGAACTGAAAAAGATCTATGAAGCAGTGGATGTGGGTCATGATCTTGGCCTGCAGGTGAATGCCGGTCACGGTCTGCATTACCACAATGTACAGGCAATTGCGGCCATCGGCGAGATCAGGGAGCTGAACATTGGTCATGCGATTATCGCCGAGGCGATTTTTAGTGGCTTGCCGGACGCGGTACGGCGCATGAAAACATTAATGCTGGAAAGTCGACTTCGCGGCTGAAGAAACACCTGTTAGAGCCGTACGTATAACAGGCTCAGCCTGGCCATCAGCGAAGGGTGCGTTTATTCATGTTGCTGAAAGTGTGTGCGGTAATAGTCGAGCAGTGCGTCAATCTGCTTGTCGAGCTGACGCATACCCGGTTCCAGCTGTTGAGCCTGTTGCCGGTCGATAATCTGTTCGAGTCTTGCCGCAGCATCTCGCAAGGCAGGAACGCCACAGTACTGGGTGCCACCGTGCAGCTTATGCACATGGGTTTTTAATGCTGACATGTCCTGCTTGGCATAAGCCTGTTGAATTTTTTCCTGCTGGGCGGGCAGGTCGTTGACCAGCATGGGTAACAGTTCGTTGGCGAGGCTTTCATTGCCGCCGGCGAGCTCGATACTTTGCTGTCGATTATAAATCTCATGTTGTGGTTCTGGCTCGTCTGCCTTTTGCTCGACAGCCGCCTGTCGGACATCCGTTCGTGTATTGTTATGTTTCTCTATCCAGTGTGCAAAGGTCTCCATCAGTAACTGCTCGGTAATGGGTTTTAGCAGAATGTCATTCATGCCAGCATGAAACACCTGCAGCTGTTCTTCCGGCATGGCATTGGCGGTGAGTGCGAAAATGGTGGTGTGCCTGCAGGGGTTTTCCGTTTCACGAATCTGCTGGGTCGCTTCAAAACCGTTCATTTTGGGCATATGCAGATCCATTAAAATAAAATTGTAATAGCTTTCATGTGCGAGTTTTACCGCTTGTGCGCCATCTTCCGCTGTGCTGACCTCAATGCCATGGCGTTCCATCAGGGTTCGTGCGAGTTTCAGATTGATCGCATTGTCATCCACCAGCAGAGCCTTGATGTGTGACAGCAACCTGGGTTGCGCACTGGACGGTTTACGTTCCGTCGTCTGTTGTGTGTCCACATCCAGTGGGGTAAACACTGCAAGTAGATGATTGCGTAAAATATTGGTGCGCGAACAACGGTAAATAATATTGTCCAGACCGGCTTCCGCCAGTGCCCTTGCGTCCGTCATATCAAAGATACTGGCAAGGGTAATATGCGGTAGATTAATACTGCCCAGTGCCTGTACCAGTTCTTTTAGCATGGTGTGGTTCTGGATATTGTTACGGCTGATGCCGACAACAATGCCGTCAATATCCTGCATATGTTGAGCGTGCGTGTGTTGTCGCAGCTGGTTTATATCGCAGGCTTCAATACAGGATACTCCCAGGCTATTCAGCATATTACGACTGGAAATCCTGTTCTGGTCAATTGATTCAAATAAAACCACATTCAGACCGAGTGGGGGGTATGTTTGTGTATCGCCTTTTTCATCATGTTGCAACGGCAGGGTGAACCAGAAGCTAGAACCCTTGTTGAGGGCACTTTCAAAGCCGATTTCACCCTGCATTAAGTCAACCAGCTTGCGTGAAATCACCAGTCCCAGCCCGGTGCCGCCAAACTTGCGACTGATAGACGTGTCAGCCTGTGTGAAGGCAGTAAACAGGCGTCGCTGGCTGGCATCATCCATGCCCATGCCGGTATCGGTGACGGTAAAGCGTATAGTTTGCGTATTGTCCCTGGATGTGTCTAGCAGAATGCGGATGATGACCTGCCCTTGCCGGGTAAACTTGATCGCGTTATTAATCAGATTCACCAGTACCTGGCGTATGCGCGAGGGGTCACCGAGTATGTAATTGGGTAATTCAGTGGACGGCTGGTAAATCAGTTCGAGATTTTTCTGGTAGGCCATGGGAGCAAACATGGTAATAATCTCATCCATCATGTCATCCAGGTTAAAACGGATGGTTTCAATATTGAGTTTGCCCGATTCTATTTTTGAAAAATCCAGAATGTCATTGATAATAGTTAACAGGCTGGATGCAGAACTGTGGATGGTGGTGACATAATCGCTTTGTTCGTCGGTTAAGCCGGTTTTGCTGAGCAGGTCGGTAAAACCGATAACACCATTCATCGGTGTGCGGATTTCATGGCTCATATTGGCGAGAAATTCTGATTTTATCTTGCTCGCTGAGAGTGCCTGACTGCGGGCCAGATCAAGTTCGATATTCTGAATTTCCAGTTCCTCGAGGGTTTTTTTCAGGTCGATGGTGGCGTTTGCAATCTGGCTTTGCAGATCCGAGCGGATTAGCTGGATTTCACTGGCCATTGTATTGAAGCCTTCTTCCAGTGAGCCGATTTCACCACCCGAGTCAGTTTCGATACGAGTCGCCAGATCCCCTTGAGCAATATTTTTTACCGCATCAGTGAGCCGTTGAATGGGTTTGACCACACTGCGACTGATACGAATCGCCAGAAACGCCGTGAGTACCAGACCACTAATGGCGATCAGAAAACCTTTTAATAAACTTTCAAACTGCTTTGCCTGGGTGGCGCTGTTGTTCAGAGTGACATGAATATAACCCAGGCGGTTGTCTACGGCTTGAAGTGCCCTGTCATCCAGCAAAAATTCTCCGTAGTCGGAAATATTGACTTCACTCGCCAGGATTTCCGAAGAGTAGGTGTATTCACGTGTGTTGATAAAAATCGGCATGATCGTGTTGACCGTGTCCACCTGTTTACTGCGACTGATCAACACCCGATCATCGCTGTCACTAATAGTGACATTAGTGATATTGTTTTCTTTCAGTGTATTGGTGATCAGGTTGTCGAGAATTTCTATATTGCCCGAGAACACGCCGTACTCACAGGCAGGTGCCAGATGATCTGCAATCAGCTGGCCGCGCAGATGCATGTCTTTTTCTATATAGGCATAACGATTGATGCTGAAATAGATGGACAGGGCAATGGTGATCAGCAGCGTGGGTAATAACGCAAGAAACATGACCCGCTTGTTGATGCTCCAGTTTTTCATCGCTGTTTCTCGTAGGCTTTGATTAACTGGACAATCGTATCTTCATCGCTGAAACGGTAACCCAGCGAACGTGCAACCTGGTAATTTACTGACACAGAAAAACTATCCGGGGAATAAGCTTTTTCAGTCGCTTCGCCGCGCAGGATCTGCAGGCTGATTTTTACTGCCTGCAGGCTGATTTGCTCCGGCTCTGAATAGATTGCAGCAATCGCACCAGCGTGTGTCAGGCTCTTCGAAAAGCCAATAACCGGTAAGCGGTGCCGGTAGCTGGAGAGCAGAATGCTGCGAATCGTGTTTTTATTATAGATTTCTGGGTCCGCAGACATTAATAGCACGTCACTGCGCTGGCTAAGGAACTTGATCGACTCAGTCAGTTGTTCAGTTTGTTGTATGTTTTGAATCTGCAGTGAATGTCCAGTGTTGTTTGCAGCCTTCTGATAATCTGCCTGTAATGTTTCATTCAGCTTGCCAAGTATAAGGCCGGTATCAGTTTGCTCTCCCAGTAGTGCACTGATTAGATGAAAATGACGTTCAAGTGGCTGGTCAATTAACAGACTGTGCCATCCTGTTTTTTGCGGGTAGAGCTGCGCAAAACCCAGTGCCAGATTTTCCGGCATTAACAGGCTGAGCATAGGCGTATTGTTGTTACTGTCCAGCAATGCCTTACTGGTGCGGCTGCCCACCGCAATAATCAGTTGGTAGTCAGCCAGGGTGTTGGGCTGTTGCATTGCTTGATTCTGCATCGCACTATCAACCATTATGTTATGAGATGTCAGGTCCTGTTGTAACTGGGCGATCAGCTGCTGGGTGAATCCGCTGGCCGGCTGATGCAGAATAAGCACTCGCCGTGAGTCGGTGTCTGCTATAACGGCAGGCACAAACAGGCTGCTTGCGAGCACAAAAAAACAGAGCCTTACAGTAACGACTGTTGTATTGAAAATCCTGTACAGCAAGTCCGTACTGCCCTGTCTGTCGAGTGGATTGCAGCGGTCACTGAGTAAATTGTTAAACATCCTGACAATCAATTTATTTCCTTGTATACCAACGTTCCTTTGCGTTTTTACCAGACTACCGTCTCTGCCTGGTTGTCATTTTGAGATAGCTCAATCAGTTAAACTTGAATGCCATCTCGAAGTATCCCCGTGTGTCCTGGAGACTGCCGGGAACGTATATCGTGGTTGGATCGTTTGTTTCATAACCCGTTCGGGTGTAATCCCAGAAAGAGCCGGCCAGGTTCTGCAGAATTAGTGAGTAGTCCACCCGGCTCTGGCTGAAGTGGAATGACTTGCGTATAACCAGATCAACCTTGGTGTATTTTTCTGCCGAGCGATCCGCGTGCGGGGCACTCCCATCCCGTGCATGGGTGCGATCCAGCCAGTCCATATCGCTCACATGGTATACCGCAAGGCTGGTGCTCAGATGGTTTTCCCATTGTTTCATCAGCATACCGCCATAACTGCGACGCGGCAGCGATTCTTCCAGTCGTCCCACCACGTTGTCGGCGGCATCCGGGTTGGTTTTTTCCGCATCGATCAGCAAATAGGCGAAGAAGGTATACAGGCGCAGGTCATGGGCGATGCGGTAATCGCTGTAAAACTCAAGGCCTCGGGTGCGGGTACTGGCAGCGTTATCGAAATAATCTGCGCCTTCATTAGAGGCAAGTAGATTACCGATATTTTCCGTGGGAATATTGCTGTCCTGATCCAGCTTGCTGATCAGCTTTTTCGACTTGTCGTGGAACAGTTTGAAGTCGAGGGTCAGCCGGTTATCCAGCAGGTTCATCATCCAGCCCAGTTCGTAGCTGGTGATTTCTTCCGACTCGACACCACCGGGGGAGAAATATTCCACATCCACCAATGTGTCACTGTTCAGCAGCTGGAAGATAGGATTGCTTTCAGGTAGTGGGTCGCCGTCATTGACGGTGAGGGTTTGCGACAGTGCATAATAGCCAATCTCGTCAAACAGCACCGGGGTGCGCGTGGCCCTGGAAACACCGGCACGGAAACTGTGCTGTGGATTGGGGTGATACAGAAATGCCAGTCGAGGCGCGATATCGGTGCCGGAAATATCGTTGTTTTCAATCATCACCCCGGCATTCAATAACAGACTGTCGTTAATTGCATATTCACCATGGCTATAACCACGATACAGCATTAGTGAATTATCGGTGCCGGGATCAAATACACTGTTGGCGCTGATTTTATCGAGGCGCACACTGGCCCCCAGCACCAGCCGCAGGTCATGGCTGGGCTGCATATAATAGGTGGCCTCCAGGTCATGACGGACTGATGGCAAATCAACTGTGTCATACACATCGAATGGGTCAATACCATAGGCGCTTAAGTCGATGGTGGTGAGATAGGCGGATTTATAGCTTTCGGTCAGATTGTAGTAATACTGCAGCGCCAGGCTGTTACCGTTATCGAAGGTGTGCTCCAGTCGCAGGTGCTGGTAGGCGGTGTCTATGTCCTGGTCAGTCGGCGTATAGTCCCTGCTTTCCTGTAAATTGCCGTACTCGCTGTCCTGGTAGCCACCCTGATACATCAGCTGTGTGTCATTATTCAGCTGATAGTCAATGCGGTAGCTGGCATAGTCGGTTTCGGTAAAATCGCGCAGCAGATCGGTGCCATCATTGTTCTTAGTGCCAAGGCTGATGCGGTAGTCCATATCGTCCGTGCGCCCACCGTAACGATAAATGGCATCGGCTGTTTTATGGGAGCCAAGGGTGGTTTTGACATAAGTGCCTCGATCCACCGACGCATGTTTGGTGGTGATACTGACCACCGCCTGGAATGCATTGTTGCCGTAACTGGCGGCATTCGGCCCGCGGATGACCTCAATGCGCTCAATCTCGTCGAGGGTAATCACCAGGTCAGACCAGGAGATGCCTGACAGGGTGGGCAGGTACACCGAGCGCCCGTCAATCAGTACCTGCAACCGTCGTGAGTATCGTTCGCTCTGGCCGTGGTAAGTGGCTACCGGGTAATTGCCCGATAAATAACCCACGGTGAAGCCCGGTACCAGCCGCAGCAGGTCCGGTATGGTCTGAGCGCCACTGGCGTCAATCATCTGCCGGTCGATAATGGTGGTGGATACCGGTGATTCATTCAGCGGCTGTTTGAGCCGGGTGGCGGAAATCACCGTTGGCAGTTCACCGATAAATAGCTCTTCACTGTCCAGCAGTGACAGGGCGGTGTCCAGCTCAACAGCCTGGAGGGTGCAGGGCAGAAGTAACAGCCCGATGCTTTTTGTTAAAAATTTCATGTGATAACGACAACCGTTCACTGAATGTTTATAAATGTGGGATAATGCCCCGGATTTGCCAGGCAAGCGAAATGGTAGACACTGACGTGTAAAACCCCACTCAATATGCAGAAAATACCCTGGTAAATAACATTATTTTTTTACTGCTAATGGTCTGATTTTATCAGCTTTAGTGTTAAAAACTATTTTTTGAAGTGAATTTTTATGAATCCTGAAGATTTCCCCACGCTGGAAGATTTTGTCGGACACACACCGATGGTGCGTTTGCAACGGATGGTGCCGGCGGGTAGCAATATTGTGATGGTCAAGCTGGAAGGGAATAATCCGGCAGGGTCGGTCAAGGATCGGCCAGCGATGAGTATGATCCAGCTGGCGGAAGCGCGCGGGCAGATCAAGCCGGGGGATACCCTGATCGAAGCCACCAGTGGTAATACCGGGATTGCGCTGGTGATGGCAGCGGCAATCAAGGGCTATAAGATGATCCTGATTATGCCGGACAATATGACCATCGAGCGCCGTGCCAGCATGAAGGCCTACGGCGCCGAGCTGATTATGGTGAGTCGTGAGCAGAGCATGGAAGGCGCGCGCGATCTCGCGCTGCAGATGCAGGCCGAAGGCAAGGGCATCGTGCTGGACCAGTTCAATAATCCGGATAACCCGATTGCCCATTATAACGGCACGGGGCCGGAAATATGGCAGGACAGCAAAGGTCTGGTCACCCATTTTGTCAGTGCCATGGGCACCACCGGCACCATTATGGGCACCTCCCGTTACCTGAAAGAACAGAACCCCGAGATCCAGATTGTTGGTGTGCAGCCCGAGGAAGGCTCCAGTATTCCCGGTATTCGTCGCTGGCCGAAAGAGTACCTGCCGGGTATCTTTGAACAGAGCCGGGTGGACCAGACAATCGATATTGGCCAGCAACTGGCGGAAGACACCACCCGGCGCCTGGCGGCAGAGGAAGGCATATTCTGTGGCATTTCTTCCGGCGGTGCGGTAGCGGCGGCACTCAAGCTGTGCGAACAGGTGGAAAACGCGTTGATTGTGTCGATTATCTGCGATCGGGGTGATCGCTACCTCTCCACCGGGGTGTTTCCTGCGGATTAAGCTACAGCGGCTATCAGCCAGAACCTGCCAGCCTGAATCAATCAGTCTGGCCGTACCTATTTTTTAACCGGCTTCGGGCCGGGCAACAACAAGAGTTATTATGTCAAAACGACGGCGCCGAGCGCGCTTGCCAGAACAACTGGTCGAAGTAGAAATTGAATCACTCAGCCACGAGGGTCGTGGCGTGGCGCACATTGATGGCAAGGTGGTGTTTATCGACTACGCATTGCCCGGTGAGACCGTCGCTTTCAAATACAGTCGCCTGAGCAAGAAGTTCGATGAAGGCCGAGCGGTTGAGGTACTCAAGGCTTCGCCACAACGGGTTGAGCCGATCTGTGCGCATTTCGGTGTGTGCGGCGGTTGCAGTCTGCAGCACCAGCACCCGGAAGCGCAGATCAGCAGTAAACAGGCGGCTCTGCTGGAACTGTTTCAGCACATGGCGCAGGTGCAGCCGCAGCAGCTGCTGGAACCCCTGCGTGGCCCCCTGCAACACTACCGGCAGAAGGCGCGGCTGGGGGTTAAATATGTGGCGAAAAAAGGCAAGGTGCTGGTGGGTTTCCGTGAAAAAGGCAATGCCTTTCTCGCCGATCTGCAGTCCTGTCCGGTTCTGCATCAATCCGTGGGCGATCGCCTGAGTGCGCTGTCGGAACTGATTATGGGCATGCAGGCCAGAGAAACCATCCCGCAAATTGAAGTCGCCGTAGATGATAGCACCACCGCGCTGGTGTTTCGTCATCTTGAAGACCTGAGCGAGTCGGATCGCGAAGCGCTGCGGCAGTTCGGCAAGCAGCATGAGCTGCAGATCTTGCTGCAGTCCGGCGGGCCGGATACAGTGCAGCCACTGTGGCCGGAGAACCCGCCACCACTGGCCTATGAATTGAAAGAACAGTCGGTGCGGATTGAATTTCAGCCCAATGATTTCACCCAGGTCAACAGTGAAATTAACCAGCGCATGGTCAGCCTGGCGCTGCAGATGTTGCAACTGGATGCACAGGACAGGGTGCTGGACCTGTTCTGTGGGCTGGGCAATTTTACCCTGGCGATGGCACGGCAATGCGCGGAAGTGGTTGGCGTGGAAGGGGGGCAGTCGATGGTGGT
>JBFFND010000066.1:0-8897 GCA_041563375.1 Gammaproteobacteria bacterium
GATTTTCTGTGCCAGATCACCCGGCAAAAAGCCCAGCCGCTCACCTGCTTCCACCGCCGGGCGCACCAGTAACAGGCGTCGCACCCGTTCTTCTTCCAGCGCTTCCACGGCACAGGCAACCGCCAGGTAGGTTTTACCGGTACCCGCCGGGCCAATGCCAAAGCTCAGGTCATGCTGCTGGATACTTTTCAGGTACTTCACCTGATTATTGCCACGTCCCTTGATCACACCCTTGCGTAAGCGCAGGCTCCACTGGCTGGCATCCAGCGCATCATCACCTTCCAGCGCCTGCAGACCGGACTCCTGCAATTGCAGGTGCACCAGGTTGGCAGACAGCTGCTGATGCTCGGTGGTGCGATACAGGTCTTTCAGAATATCGCCGGCCATTTTCACATTGTCGGTTTCACCAATCAGCTGAAAGTGGTGGTTGCGGTGAGTAATTTCCACGCCAAGGCGGGCTTCCACCTGACGCAGGTTTTCATCCATTGGCCCGCACAGATTGGCAAGGCGATCATTATCGGCCGGTTTAAAATCAATATCCAGGCTGTCTGTCATAAGGCAATACGCAATGGTGTTGGAAGGTTGGACAAGGCGCGATCAGGCGGTGAGACGGGCGCGGTCAATGGCGGCAATATCAATAAACTCACCCTGCAGTGAATTAGCAAAGGCGGCGGTAATTTTAACATCAACAAAGTGCCCGATTAGACGCTGGTTACCGTCAAAGTTCACCACGCGATTATTTTCAGTGCGTCCGGCCATCTGCCGCGCATCTTTTTTCGATGGGCGCTCTACCAGTACACGCTGCACACTACCCACCATAGCTTCGGAAATGTCCGCCGCCATTTCATTAATGCGTTGCTGCAGTCGCGCCAGGCGCTGTTTTTTAATCTCCATTGGCACATCATCGGCCAGGGATGAAGCCGGTGTGCCGGGACGCGCCGAGTAGATAAAGCTGAAAGAATGATCAAAGCCGATGTCCTCGATCAGCTGCATGGTCTGCTCGAAATCCGTATCGGTTTCGCCGGGAAAGCCAATGATAAAATCAGAGGACAGGGTAATATCCGGTCGGGCTTCCCGCAGGCGGCGAATTTTGGACTTGTATTCCAGTGCCATGTGGCCACGCTTCATCGCTGCCAGAATACGATCCGAACCACTCTGTACCGGCAGGTGCACAAAACTCACCAGCTCGGGCACTTCGGCAAAGGCCTGGATCAGCGAATCGGAAAACTCTACCGGGTGCGAGGTGGTAAAACGGATGCGCTCAATGCCCTCCACCGCCGCCACATAATGAATCAACAGCGCCAGGTCAGCCACTTCGCCGTCGTGCATTTCGCCACGGTAGGCATTGACATTCTGCCCCAGCAGATTGATTTCACGCACCCCCTGTGCCGCCAGCTGGGCCACTTCCGCCAGCACATCATCGAAGGGGCGGGAAATTTCCTCGCCACGGGTATAGGGCACGACGCAGAAGGTGCAGTACTTGCTGCAGCCTTCCATAATCGAAACAAAGGCACTGGGACCTTCCGCCTTCGGCTCGGGCAGGTTGTCGAATTTCTCAATTTCGGGGAAGGAAATGTCCACCATCGGGATATGGTCAATGGTGACCCCTTTGACCATCTGCGGCAGACGATGCAGGGTTTGCGGGCCGAACACCATGTCCACATGGGGCGCTCGCTGGCGTATGGCATCCCCTTCCTGGGAGGCGACACAGCCACCCACCCCGATCAGCAGATCAGGCTTGTTCTGTTTCCAGGTTTTCCACTTGCCGAGCAGGGAAAACACCTTTTCCTGGGCTTTTTCACGTATCGAACAGGTATTCAACAGCAGGATATCGGCCTCTTCCGGATTATCCACCTGAATGATCTCTTCCGATTCCGCCAGCACATCGTGCATCTTGGCCGAATCATATTCATTCATCTGGCAACCAAAGGTTTTGATATAGAGTTTGCGCGCCATATAGCCTGCATGTTTACAAAAAGGGAACTGGAAATTTTACCACTGTTGAAGCAAAACCCAAAGGCCAAATAATATGCCTTTCGGCGGGTAGCCAGGGCGCGACTTCACCGCCAGAAGGGCTGCACAATGGAAAAATAACCGACAGAATCAAGGGTATTATGGTGACCGCCAACTGCGACAGGCGCAGTTAATCCTCGGATCAGCTATCGGCACTGACAATATACGTCTTTAGTCTTTAGTCTTTAGTCTTTAGTCTTTGGTCTTTGGTCTTTGGTCATTCTAAGACTAACGACCAATGACTAATAACTAATGACTTTACATCCTGTGCATCTTTGCTCCGGCATCCATGCCTCTCGCAAAATACCGTACTTCCTGTACATAACCGCTACCGGCGTCCTGCCTCTCGCGGAATACCGTACTTCCTGTACATAACCGCTACCGGCGTCCTGCCTCTCGCGGAATACCGTACTTCCTGTACATAAAAAAGCCGCGACTGGGTCGCGGCCAAAAATGCAGAGTCTGAAAATGAAAATTACTGGTTCATTTGTTTAAATCGGGCAATCAGCGCCTCGGGCTTTTGCTTCTTGGTTTTGCTATTCAGCACATACACCACGGTTTCACCACCCGGGCCAGAACCAATTTCGGTGTAGAAGAAGTTGGGGTGACCAAACTGGCGTACAGTACCCATGTCTTCAAAGGTGCTAAAAACATAAATACGACCATGACGCACCATTTCTGCATAGAAATCATTCGCCGGTTTGATCTGGCCTTCATACAGTTTCACTGCCGGTGTGTTCACACCTTTTTTCTTGTCTTTGCCGGTCAGGCCATACACCATAGTTTCACCGTTGGGGCCGTTACCGATACGGGTTAAACGAAAAGGCGTCTCCCCCACTGCAAGAAATTCCTTGTAAAGTGCACGATCGTAAAACGCGTAAATACGGCCATCTTCGTGCACTTCATAAATTTCCGCGATACTTTCTGCCGCTGCCTCGGCCTGTTCCGGCTGGGTCTGCGCAGTTTGCGCACAGGCATTAAGTGCAAACACCGCAATCAGTGCCAGCAGGCTTGCTTTGAGTTGTTGAAACATCATTATCTATCACCTTAAACATTGTTATTGGCGACAGTGTATGCAGGAAATGTAACAAAAATATGAACAACAGATGAAGAAATCACGACAGCCTGTGGATCACCCGCCAGACCTGTGCCACCTGATTCGAAAAGAAAACGCGAATAAACGCCAGTTTATGCAGTCCGGATCAGGTGAAGCGGTTCCACCGTTTATCAGGCGTCATTTGTCATGATTTCTTTTGCCTGACTAACGACATCAGGCTAACGACTAACAACTGTTCTCCTGCCTTTCGCGGAATACTGCACATCCTGTGCATAAAAAAGGTGCGCCTGCTGCTGCGGACGCACCCTGTTTTAACAATACCTGATAAACGTATTATTAAGTCGCTATGACAATCTCATTACATTGGCTGCACAATACTGAAGGCGCCACGAATATCTCCCTGCTTGAAACCGGTGGCGGCATCCTGTGGATACAGCTCGTCAATTTTGGCTTTCAGCTCAGGTGCAACATTGTCACCGTGACAGGTCAGGCACACCGTGTCGGTTGGAATAGCTTTCATAAACCGAAACTGTTTCTTACCGTTGGTTTCAACAATTTCCGCATAGGCCATGGGTTTTACATCCTCACCGCCTGCCTTGCGCTGTTCAAATTTCTCCAGCACCGACTTTTCCCATGCATCGGGCTGATTGCCCGCATTACGCGCCTTCAGACTGGTGCGGGAGATTTCCCAGCCGTATTTTCCCGATAACTGCTGGGCAATTTCCGGGGCTTTTTTATGGCACACGTCCACTGCATACATGGGCCCTTTCGATTTCATTGCACTCTGCAGTTCACCCTTTAGCTGGCCGGCAAATTCCTGCACCGCCTGCTTGCTTTGCTGTGAACGGGATTTGATCTCGTCACTGGCAGATGCCACCGAAACCATCATGCTACAGGCTGCAAGGCCGGTTAATATTTTTAAACTGTTTAACATTTTACTCTCCCTCACCTATGCCAACTCGGCACTGATCTGATTAATAAATCCCCGCATAGAACCACCTGTGCGCAAACAACTCCATAAGCAATATATAATATTCCACACAGCACTCATCGTCCATAGCCATAGCGAATCTCAAGCATAATAACTTGAACCCGGATGCAACTAACCGAGCAGGATCAAAGCACTATTTCTTCAAACCGTCGTAGCTGGCGAAAGTAATACAGCAAAGGCATTTCCAGCTGCCTGGACAGCGCCTTTGCCTCCGGCAACATGCTGGACAATGAACTCTGCAACGGCATTTTAAGACAGAACATCACAAAATTACCGCTAAACACATCACACACAAACACCTCGGCAAACTGCTCATTAATCGCCTGCATCAGTTCCGACCGGGGCTCGGGCAGCTGGTGAAAATTCAGCACCATCACGCCCTTCTCCGTCAGATGCCGCGCGCAATTTCGAATATAAAACGCACTGGCCTGTACTTCACTCATGCCATCCCCTTCATACAGGTCACTCAATATCAGATCACTGTGTGCATCGGGCGCGCGGGCGATATAACGGGCAGCATCACCGCAATGCAGATCAATCTGTTCAGTCTGCGGCAACTCGAACCAGTTTTTCGCCACGTCAATCACCTGCTGGCGCAACTCCACCACCTGCAATTGACACTGCGGGTAAAAATGGCTGAGACAATGCACCAGGCCGCCGCCACCTAGCCCCAGCAGTGTGATGTGCCGCGCCTCAACAAACAGCATCCCGAACAACATAATCTGCGTGTATTCGTGGGTTAAATAAGCCGGACGGTCGATCAGCACACTGCTCTGCTCCAGCCCCGTGCCGAAGCTGAGCACGCGCTTGCCGCCTCGCTGGCTAACCAGAATCAATCCCATCTCGTCTTCACAACGGAACAGCTCTCGCCCCATGGTGGTGCCGGCACAGAGTCGGGCAATATGCTGAATCGCTTTCAAACAGGTTTCCTTGAATCATCCGGGTAGCAGGTATGGCTCGCACGGAGTGCGCGCGCCATCGGTCAGCGTTATATTAACATGCCGAATTAACCTGCGGCACAACCTGCCTATACGATATTCAGCCACATTCAATGATATAAATTCAGCACATTTTCATCTATGCTTTGTTTTACAGGACTATCCTCGATAAAGGATTTATCTGACAGTTGTTCCATATCAACAACCGCGCCAGCAGATAACGTAAGCTGTTAACCAGATATTACAAACCCCATGAGGAAATACCATGCTAGGCGAAAAACACGACCTGATTCATGAACTGCCCGAACACAAGGAACGTATTCACGAACTGAAAACCAGCAACTCCCACTTTGCCAAACTGTTTGACAAATACCACGATGTAGATCACCAGGTAAGACGCATTGAAGAAGGCATTGAAACCCCGTCTGATGACTTTACCGAAGAACTCAAAAAAGAACGCCTGCATCTGAAAGACGAACTGTTTACTATGATACAGTCGGCATAAGCGCAACAGACCAGCTGAGCCGCCCCAAACGGAGACAGTCATCATCATGAATACAGATACTTACAAAAACCAGCTACTTGAGTTACGCGACCAGTTCATGCAACGTGTGGAAGCACTGGGCAAGGATCTGCACCGTGAGAATCAATCTATTGAAAAAGACTTCGCCGAGCAGGCAAGCCAGCTGGAAAATGATGACGTGTTAAACGCGCTGGATGATGAAGCCAAATATGAACTGATGCTGATCAACCAGGCTCTGCTGCGCATTGAAAACAGCAGCTTTGGCATCTGCCAGAGCTGCAACCAGCCCATTGATGAGGCTCGCCTCAGGGCCATTCCCTATGCCCGGTTCTGTATTGACTGCGCAGATGCCAATAGCTGAATAGTCAGCCGCTGCCTGGCCGGGTGGCCAGGCAAAACCACCCACAAACACCCAGTTATAGCCCGCCAGTAAATGCGATGATTACGCTTGCCGTTTTGCCGTCAGGTCGCGAGCAGGCTAGCATCAAGCAAAACAACTCACCCTGATATTACATCACCCTGCAAGCCTGCAAATTCGTATTGTGGGTCTATAATCCATAATACTGCAACTCCATGACCCTGTGGGTATGGCAAGGGTGCTATGTCCACGGGGGGCAGGTCATTATTGATGAACGCCCATTGAGGAGACGCCCACCATGAAACCCACACACTACACCCGAATACTGGCAGTCTTTGCCCTAGGCCTGGCAAGCGCCCCGGCCAGCTATGCCACTGATATCACCCGCGGCAAGATTCTTGCCAGTACCTGTTTTGCCTGTCACGGCACCGATGGCCGCAGCAATGGCTCGATACCGAGCATCTATGGATACCCGGTCGAAACCCTCTACCGAAATATGAAATC
The DNA here is from genome assembly GCA_041563375.1 of Gammaproteobacteria bacterium. Lineage (GTDB taxonomy): Bacteria > Pseudomonadota > Gammaproteobacteria > SZUA-229 > SZUA-229 > SZUA-229. The sequence goes on from JBFFND010000066.1 coordinate 6,385, forward strand.
CTTTCAGGACGGCAGCCGCCCTGCGACGGTAATGAATCGTCATGCAAAAGGCTATACGGACGAAGAGATCAAACTGATCGCTGAGTATCTGAGTAACATTCGCTGAAGCTCATCCAAGGAGATCTACTATGAAAACGCTCAATCGTCGTGAATTCATCGGACTGCTCGGCGCTGGCGGTGCAGTCACCCTGTTCGGCGCCGCAGGTTGCGCCATCACACCGTCAAATAAAGCCCGTGGTGCGCACATTGTTATTGTAGGTGGTGGCCCCGGTGGCAGTACGGCTGCCAAGTATCTCAAGCGCTACGCACCGGAAACACGGGTCACGCTAATAGAACCGAACCGCAGGTTTACCACCTGTTTCGGCAGCAACTGGGTACTGGGCGGTATCAGTACAATGACCGACATTACGCATGGCTATGATGCACTACGCAGCCGGCATGGTGTGGATGTTGTGCACGATCGCGTCATCGACATCGACCCCGGCTCACGCAAGGTCACGCTGGCGGGTGGCAAGTCGCTGTCCTATGACCGCCTGGTGGTTTCACCCGGCATCGATTTTCGCTTTGAGGAACTCGAGGGTTTCAGTGCCCAGGGCGCGGAAACCATGCCCCATGCATGGAAAGCCGGCGCCCAGACCGAACTGCTACAGCAACAACTCAGGGCGATGCCCGACGGCGGCACCTTTATTATGGTGGCACCGGGCAATCCATTCCGCTGCCCACCCGGCCCCTATGAACGGGCCGGCATGATTGCGCATTACTTCAAGACACATAAACCACGCTCGAAGATCCTGATTCTGGATAGCAAGGAAAAATTCTCCAAGCAGGGCCTGTTTATGGACGGATGGAAAGCGCGCTATGGCGACATGATTGAGTGGGTGCCGGCTACCCAGGGTGGCCATGTAGAAAGTGTCGACGTAGCCAACCGCACACTTTACTCGCAAAGTGGGTTCACCAGCTTCAAGGGTGATGTGGTGAACCTTATTCCACGCCAGCGTGCCGGTGCGATTGCGCAGACCACCGGCTTAGTCAACGAGTCCGGCTGGTGCCCGGTCAATCAACTCACCTTTGAATCGACCCTGCACAAGGGGGTATATATTATCGGTGATGCATCGATTGCAGGTGCCATGCCCAAGTCCGGCCATTCCGCAAACAGCCAGGGTAAACTGGTCGCCGCGGCGATTACCCTGGATTTACTGGATCAGCCGATGCAAACACCCTCGCACGTGAATACCTGTTACAGCCTGATTGCACCCGACTACGGCATCAGTGTTGCCGCGGTATATCGTTATCAGGACGGCAGTATCCAGTCGGTTAAAGGCGCGGGAGGGGTAAGCCCTACCGACGCAACGGCTGATTTCCGCCTGCAGGAGGCCCGTTACACCCGCGGCTGGTATCAGAGTATCACCGAGGACATCTGGGGTTAGACACACTGCATCGAACCATCACTTTGTAAGCATCGGCCTGATTGACAATCAGGCCGATGTGATCAGGCAGCGACAAAATTGCTCTAGGGTACCCTAAATATCCATCACCATATTCGCCCAGCTCACAGCTTCCACATTAGCAACATAGACATCATCTGCACTTAGCTGATTGAATTGCGCTGTTTCAATTTCTCCCAGTTCATAGGCGATGGTACATTGCAGGGCTTCACCTATCGGGCCCTGGCGTTTTAACAGGGCCGCGACAATTTCTTCGCTGAGCGGCAGCGGTTTAATCACTTCACTCAGATCCCGTTCCATTAATATGTCCAGCGCCGAAAACAGGCCGGCGGTGAAGTAGCTTTCTATGGCATTCAGACCCGCTTTTTCTGCCAGCATCTCGCACATTTTTGCACGGGTCATGGCAAGACGAACCATCTCCGATGGCCTGTCATCCAGTCGCGACAGCGCAATCATCGAGGCCCAGCTGGAGAGCTGTTTACGACCGAGCAGGACAATCGCCTGGCGAATGGATTCTATTTCCCGGCTGAAGCTGAAAAACGATGAATTTATCAGTTTGAGTATTTTATAACTCATCGATACATCAAAGCTGATGGCCTCTTCCACGTCCTCGGTATCTGCATCCGGATTCTGCAACACCGACAGCACATTGAGTACCGCCACTTTATTGGTGGGCAGGGACTGACTTTTTATAATACGTGGTCGGCTGAGGAAATATCCCTGGAAGTAATCGAAACCCAGTTTCAGGCAGAACTCATATTCTTCAATGGTTTCAATTTTTTCTGCCAGCAGTTTTGCGCTGAATTTTTTCAGGGTACGCACATGCTCAATCAACTCTTTTTCACTGAGTTGTTTGATGTCGATCTTAATAATATCCGCCATCGCAACCAGCGGTTTGTGCGCCGGGTTATAGATGTAATCATCCAGCGCGATAATAAAACCCTTTTCTGACAGGCGCTTTACCGCCTTGAGCAGACGTATATTCACCGGCACGTCTTCCAGCACTTCCAGTATCACCTGTTGTGGTGAAATAGGTAACGAATCCTCTTCCAGCAGAAACTGCTCCGA
>JBFFND010000067.1:0-8872 GCA_041563375.1 Gammaproteobacteria bacterium
ATTGATGATTACCTGGCGGGCGCACGCTATCCACTGGATCTGGTAACCGATATCTGAGCATACACATGACACGACCCCTGACACATTCCATCACCGGCGCCCTGTTCTTTTTATTCTGCCTGTACCACAGTGCGCTGCTGGCCGCGCCCGTGGTAGACATCTGTCTCGACGCACGCTGCAAGGACACACTAAAGATCGAAATCAGCGCACAGGCATGGCGTGATGTTGAAGAAATTTTTACCACGCCTTTCCCCTCGAATAAGGATGAACTGGACAATACCATTATTGCCTTTCAGCTATTGCGACTGGATATTTACCAACAGCTTGAAAACAACAACAGCCTGAATCAGGATGCAGAAACCCTGTATGCATTACGCGATACTGACACCCATTATAAAAATGCCCGGCAGCTGCTCGAGCTGCTGCTGGATCAGCATCTGATGACCCGACATTACCTGCGCAATACCATTAAACAGCGCACCTGGCACAGCTTTGGCCGGAAGGTCAGTGATGGACTGTTACTGCAATCAGTCAATGATGGGCAACAGTATGTGTTTAAAATCAATCACGAACTGCTTTCCCTGTCCCCGCTGATTGAGCCGGCAAAACACTGACACCATGAGTACAGATCAACTCACACAGAATAAACCCTATGTCATTGTCGGCATTTCCGGCGGTGTGGATTCATCCGTGGCCGCATTACGCCTGCTGGAACAGGGCTACCATGTAGAAGGCCTGTTTATGAAAAACTGGGAACAGGACGATGATGAGGATTACTGTGCAGCCGCAGAGGATCTACAGGATGCACAGCAGGTGTGCGATCAACTGGGCATCAAACTGCACAGCGTCAATTTTGCCGACCAGTACTGGGACCGGGTGTTTGAGCATTTCCTGCAGGAGTATGCCGCCGGCCGCACCCCTAACCCGGATATCCTGTGCAACAGGGAAATCAAGTTCAGGGCATTTCTTGATTACGCCTTACAACTGGGCGCCGACTTTATCGCCACCGGGCATTATGTGCGTAAGGCAGAAAGTAACGGTGAATACCAGTTACTCAAGGGACTGGATGACAACAAGGACCAGAGTTATTTTCTCTACACCCTGAACCAGCAACAGCTCAAACACAGTTTGTTTCCGGTGGGTGATATCGAAAAAAGCGAAGTGCGAAAAATTGCACAACAGGCCGGTTTTGTAACCCATAATAAAAAAGACAGCACCGGTATCTGCTTTATTGGTGAACGCAAGTTCCGCGATTTCCTGCAACGTTTTTTGCCCGCACAACCGGGCGAGATACGAACCCTTGATGGTCAACTGGTGGGTCGTCACCAGGGACTGATGTATTACACCCTGGGACAACGTAAGGGACTGGGAGTGGGCGGCGTTAAAAATGCCAGCGAGGAACCCTGGTTCAGTGTTAAAAAAGATCTACAGAATAATATTCTGTTTGTTGCCCAGGGAGAGCACCCGAGCCTGTATCACACCCACCTGAGCGCGTCACAACTGAGCTGGTGCAATGAAACCACACCCACACTGCCCTTTAGCTGTATGGCAAAAGTCCGCTATCGACAACCCGACCAGGCCTGCACTATTTTAAGTATTGAAAACGGCCAGGCGGAAATCGAATTTACAGAGGCACAACGCGCAATCACTCCCGGACAATCTATCGTGTTTTATCAGGCTGAAGTCTGTCTTGGCGGCGGTGTCATCGACGACATGTATAATGCAGACGGGCAGCATGCGCACAAGCGCTAATCACCGCTTTTAAAACGCCGCAAATACCCATATGATGCAGGCATTGTTTGTAGCCAATATAAAAAGTTAATTCATGGAACACACCCAGCAAGACAGAACGCTCGCCCTGGCCGGCATTTATCAGGCGGCCAAACTGGTACAGGAAATTGCACGTACAGGCTCTGTTGCCAATGCCAACCTGAGCCCACTACTGGAAACCCTGTTTCGCTTTGATGCTAACAGTGTACTTGAGGTTTACGGTGACAGTTCGACCGTTAAAAAGGGCCTGCAGGTCCTGGCAGATCAACTGTCCGGCAATCGCCAGCAAAGTGATATGGAATTAACCCGTTATGCGATCGGGCTATTGCAGCTGGAAAAATCGCTGTCCAGAAAACCCTCGGTAATGGACGAGCTGGCGCGGCAACTGCAAACCACCCAGGATAAAATGGAATACTTTGACCTGACCCATGAAAATATCATTGCCAGCCTGGCGGAAATTTACCAGCAGTTTATCAGTCCACTGGCGGCAAAAATCATGGTCAAGGGTGAAGGCGATTATTTGTCACAGACACACAATGTGAATAAAATACGCGCTATATTACTCGCCGGTATCCGTTCCGCGGTTTTATGGCGACAGTGCGGTGGTACGCGCTGGCAACTGCTGTTTTCGCGAAACCGTTACCTGCAAAGCGCCCAGGCGTTACTCAAAACCATTTAGAAACACGCTGATCATTTCAGCGTTGATGCAATATCGCCGCATATTCATGGGGCGACCGACAAACTCTAACTAGCCAGGGTGCCTCTGAATAATGATGACATATCAGCATTGTTCAGAGGTACCCTGACACAGGTGTTAGAAGGTGAACGACTACACAGAAGAAGAGCTGAAATTTCTGGCTGAACTGGATGAAGACTTCAGGGACGATGCTGACTACCAGGCATTATCGCAGCAGGAAAAACTGCGTATTATTCGCGTGATGGCGAAAATGATGGACATGGGTATGGCCGCGGTTTACGGTGATGAGGATCCGGATCAGGCAGACGCTGACGTGCCCTGTGGAAAAGTTATTAATCAGTGTCAGGCGAAATGTTGTACATTTATTTTTGCCCTGACCAAAGAAGAAGTTAAAGCCGGTCTGGTGAAAACCAACCCCGATAAACCGTATTTTATTGCCCGCGACGAAGACAAATATTGCCCGCACCTGAACCGTGATAACTGGCAATGTTCAGTCTGGCAAAACCGGCCTTTACGCTGTCGCCGCTATGACTGCCGTGACTATGCCGACGATGTCTGGCCCGATGGGATTCCGCTGGTCTTCAGGAAATAAACGAGACGCATGCATGAAACAGATGATTGACAGCATTATGAGCACGCCAGTCGTAAGCGTGGAAATGGATGACAGGTTATCACTGGTCAACACACTATTTGAACAAACCCGGTTTCATCACCTGGTGGTGGTAGAAAATAAACAACTGGTGGGGATTATTTCCGATCGTGACCTGTTCAAGGCACTCAGCCCAACCGTCGGCACGGTGGCAGAAACCAGTGCGGACCTGGCAATGTTAAATCGAAAAGCCCATCAGATTATGTCTCGCAACCCGGTGTATCTAAAACAGCAGGATGATGTCAGTAAAGCGGTGATCGCCTTCCGTGAAAACCAGGTTTCCTGTCTGCCGGTGGTCAATGAGCAGATGGTACCAGTGGGCATTCTAAGCTGGCGGGATATCATCAGGGCGCTGGACATTTCACAGCAAGCCGAATAGCACGGATAGCAGACCTGGTTTTTGTTCAGGGTTTTCTGGCAATCAGCTGCACCACTGCGCCTGTACCTGTATGGTATAAACCTTCCACTACCTCACGCTGCTTTTCCTCGGCATGCAGGAATTCCAGCCCCTGCAATTCATCCTGCAGTAGCTCAAGCGTCATGGTCATTTCCGCCACCGCGGGTCCACCGGTTCCCAGTTGAATCTGCTCCGGGGTGTAGGCTTCCAGTAACAGAACACCACCGGACTTCAGGCCACGCACCGCAGATGCATGTACCTGTTTTCGCAATGCCACGGGTAAATGACAGAAAATGGAAACGATATTATCCCAGCTGTTTTGCTCAATGGTAAAATCCGCCAGATCCGCAACAACCGCCTCAATACTTACTGACTTCTCTTCCGCCAGTTGACGTGCCTTTTGCATGCCCGGTGCCGACTGATCCACTGCCACCACATCATGCCCGTGCTGCGCAAGAAACACCGAGTTACGACCTTCACCATCCGCCAGGCACAATGAACGGCCTTGATTCAGACGTGCAATATGCTGTTTGAGAAAATCATTGGGTGATTTGCCATAGGCGTATTCCGCCTGGCTGTAACGTTCGTCCCACATGGCTAAACCTTTAGTGTTGATTTACACCTTTATTTAGAGCGAAAGCACTTCTTGATGCGATCTTTATAAAAGCGTTTACTTTTCAGACTGATCGTCTCGATCAGGGTTTTGCGGTAATACGGCTGATCATCTGCGCTCATCTGCTCGTATTGTTTATCGTATTTATGCCGTATCCAGGCATTGTAATCAAACTGCTTTGCCAGTTTAAACAGCGCCGCATTAAGCAAGTGCCATCCGCCCTTGTGATAGATTGATACACCGAAGTCGATCATCACCGGCTGATCGTCCGCAGCCACCAGCAAATTTTCCTTCCGCTTCAGGTCAAAATGGGCCACACCCCGCTGGTGCATCTGCTCGATGGCGGAAAACAGTTTTTCATAGAAACCCGAGCCAGGTACAGGCCGGACGTCACGCATGGTCTGGCCGTCTATATACTCCAGCACCAGGTACTGCTCATTGGCCATACCATAACAGTGCGGCACTGCGGAGAGGCCATCAAGTCGTTGATAGATACGGTATTCGTGACGTAACAGGGCAAGATTAAGTGGACGGATCAGTGGATTGCCCAGCGGGGTTTTAATCACCAGCTTGTGTATACCCTGCTGAAACAGCAGGGTTTTCCCCTGGTAGCCCGCAGACAGAACATGCTCGGCAGAATCCAGATGCTGCCTGACCCAGTCGGCCAGATCGCTCTCTGAAATGTAATCCAGATTCTGCAGCATCTAACTAGCGGCTATAAAGCAGGTACAGACAACCTATCAGATAAACAACAATCACCGGCTCGGCATTCTGCATCAGGCTCTTTTTGAATGACCAGCTGCTTTTTACACTGCCTGCACGGGCACCAAAGGTGGGAATCAGCGCATGGATATTTTTCGCCCAGGCTTCCCACTCTTCACCAAAAATGCCGCGTAACTTATTGTCTTCATAGGCAATGGTGGGTGGGTAGTAAAACCACAGCAGTGCCAGCATCAATGGATAGGACCACCACAGGGTAGAAGCCACCGAGAAACCGACCAGCAACAGAATATTGCCCACATACAGCGGATGACGCACAAAGGCATAGGGGCCACTGGTAGCCAGCTGCTTGTTTTTCATCACATAACCGGAGGCCCACATGCGTACCAGAATACCCACCGCCGCAATCGCTGTACCGATTTTGAACAGCGTGGGCTCATACTGCCCCAGCAGGCTCACCAGCAGCACAAAAAGCACCGCAAACCACTGGCGCGAGGCCTCGTGATAGCGCAGTGTAAGAATCAGTTTTTGCAGACCTGACGCGTCTGAAACCTTGTCGGCTCGTGACATTGATTACCCTTAAATTACATCATTCGAAAAGCGCGCGTATTTTATAACAATGTGCCCGCATTTGATATGTTTTGCTGAGCCAGATGTGTGCGGTACCCCGCAACACAGCATTCTGGGCGCGTTAGAGCTGTCTCAGCGCTGCCAGTAGCAGGTGTTGCAGGGTTACCATACCCTTGTCAACGATCTGCTGCATTTCCTCATGATCAATCACCCGGGTACCGGCACAGCCCGCCGCCCAGTTGACGACCAGCCCCAGGCAGGCATAATCCAGCTCGATTTCGCGGGCCAGCGCCGCCTCCGGCATGCCGGTCATGCCCACCACATGGGCACCGTCCCGTCGGTATTTTTCTATCTCAGCGGCGGTTTCCAGCCTTGGCCCCTGGGTTGCCGCATACACGCCCGTGGTTTCACAGGCGATGTTTTCCAGCTGCGCCACCTGCAGCAGGGTTTCACGCAACTTGCTGCTGTAGGGTTCGGTGAAATCGATATGGGTGACCTGCTGCAGGTCATCGGAAAAATAGGTGTGTTCGCGACCGTGGGTGTAATCGATAACCTGATCGGGCACCAGCAGGGTTTCCGGTGACATATTGTCAGTAATACCACCCACTGCGGCTACCGCAATCACTTTCTTTACACCAAGTTCTTTCAGCGACCACAGGTTGGCGCGGTAATTGATTTTATGTGGCGGAATATTGTGGGTTTCACCGTGACGCGCCAGAAAGGCAATATTGCGAGGCCCGTCCTTGCCCTGCAGCTGGCTGATGACAATGTCCGATGAAGGCACGCCCCAGCGAGTATTGAGTGAATAACGCGCCTGCTGTTCCAGCCCCTGCAACTGGTACAGGCCGGTACCGCCAATCACCGCGATCTCTGCCTGCTGTTTGTTCATGCCTGTTTCGCCCATCAGTTCTCAGTTTTTTGCCAGTGCGTAAATGCCATTCAGATTACGGTGATAGCCTTTGTAATCCATACCAAAGCCGAACACATAGCGGTCTTCGACCATCAGGCCGGTAAAATCGGCCTTGATATCGGCCCTGGCGCGGGGGTGGTTTTTTTCCACCAGCACCACCGAATACACCTGTGCCGCGCCCTGTTCACGGCAATAATCAACCACCGCCTGCAGGGTGTAACCTTCGTCCAGGATATCGTCAACGATCAACAATGTTCGCCCCTGCAGACTCTGCTGTGGACTTGCCTTCCAGTGCAGATCACTGCCATGGGTTTTATCCCGGTAACGGGTGGCGTGCAGGTAATCCACCTGCAGTGGAAATGTCAGGCGGGTGATTAACTGTCCACTCAGTACCAGCCCGCCATTCATGACCGGCATCAGCAGCACCGGCTGCTGTTCGCTGTAAGGCGTGAGCTGTGTATTGATCTGTTCAGCCAGCTGTTGCAATGTATGTTCGAGCTGTGCCGCGTTGTAAACACATTCTGCCTGCGCCAGCACCTGGCTGGCCTCCTGATGCAGGGCCTGCTGCGAGGCCGCGTGTGATTGACTCATGATTGTTTTAACTCGGGGTAGATAAACTCAGGGCTCGCAGGTTAATAGGTAAAGGTCACTACACTGTCGTCCATTGCTTCATTGATAATGTAGGCGCCGCCCACGGTTTCAGAAATTTCCGGAATCAGGTCCTCACCCCAGAACTTAAACGCCGGGGTACAGATTTTAAACACCACACCCGCCTGCCTGGCCTGTTTGATATGATCGTAGACACTTTTACTGTCTTCTTCTTTCAACAACAGGCGTTCCGCTTCACCTTTCATCGCCAGTTGACCAGCATTACCGGTAAACAGCACTTCAACCTCGTATTCCATCGCCGCTGCAACTGTAGCCTGGAGTAGAGGCGGCAGGATTTCTGCCGGACGTGACACATCAACATTGGCCATAACAACCAGTAATTTATCCGCCATGGGGGAGTATCTCCTGTCCATCTGCATTGCCGGAGTGTTGCTCCGGCAATGACTGAACATGCAAAGTGGTGGTAGGGAATGCAAACTGGGCGCCATTGTCTAAAACAATGTCCACAATTTTCAGCAATACATCCTGTTTGATTTCATGAAAGCGGACCCACTCGGTGGTTCTGGTAAAGGTATACACAAAGAAATTAACCGAAGAGTCAGCAAAGGTATTAAAGTTCACAATCATTGTAGTACCGGTATCAATTTCAGGATGCGACAGCAACATCGCTTTTACCTGTTCAACAATCACTGCCATTTTATCAATATCATCGTAACGAATACCCATGGTTTCGTAGATGCGGCGATTGGTCATACGCGACGGGTTTTCCAGCGCAATATTATTGAACACCGAGTTGGGCACGTACAGTGGGCGCTTGTCGAAGGTACGAATACAGGTCAGTCTCCAGCCGATGTGCTCCACTGTGCCCTCGATTTCCCTGTCACTGGAGCGCACCCAGTCACCTACCTTGAAGGGCCGATCCATATAAATCATCAGCCCGCCGAAAAAATTGGCGAGTAAATCCTTGGCCGCAAAACCAACCGCAATACCACCCACACCACCCAGTGCCAGTATGCCGGAAATACTGTAGCCCAGGGTTTGCAGCATAATCAGCCCACCGGTAATAAAAATCGACAGCCTAACCAGTTTTCCGATGGCATGAACCGTGTGTTCATCCAGTGACTGCTCATCCTGCTTCGGCGCTTTATCCAGCAGAATCTGTTCGGCACCATGGGTCAGCTTGAGCAGAAAATAAATCAGAATACTGATCACACCAATATCACGGACCGGATCGATAAACACAAAGATCGCCGATTCATTACTGTAGTGATGCACAATTTCCGCAGCATATAAAATACCCAGCAACCAGATCAACCAGCTCAACGGTTTCTGCGCACTGGTCACCAGCAGGTCATCCCAGAAATTATCAGTCTGCTGGAATTTTTTCAGCAAACGATTAAACAGGCGTTTCTGGAAAAAGCTGATAGTCAGCGTTGCCAGCACAATAAGGAACACCTGCAACATCCACAGATGTTCCTGTTTAAGATTAAGCCAGTTTAGTAGTGACTGTAGATATTCCATAGCATTTAGAATTAATGTGAATTACTGAATTTAAGCAATGCTGAATTTATCAGCCTGCCCTGCCTAAACATCAAGTTCCAGATTGGGTGAGTCCCCCAGCTGTTTTATTTTATCGACTACACTGTGCCACTGTTCCGATGCCATCAGTTGCTGGCGGTCAATTTTACCCCGACCATGCATACGAATTAAACGCATTTGTGAGACCGGATTAAGATAATCTTCCAGCGATTCCAGCACCTGCTGTGCGGCCTGTGTGTGATTACACACCAGTACCATATCACAACCGGCCTGCAATGCAGTGTGTGCACGCTCGGCGAAACTGCCTGCCACACCTGCGGCCTGCATACTTAAATCATCACTGAAGATCACGCCCTGGAAATTCAATTGCTCGCGTAAAATCTGCTGCAGCCAGATGC
>JBFFND010000068.1:0-8822 GCA_041563375.1 Gammaproteobacteria bacterium
ACTGATCGCTGCACAGGCACATAAATACAATATCGAAGTTGAGCTGCATGACACGCTAAATTTATTTATTCACGGTGACCGCAACCAGTTGCAGCAGGTGCTGGTTAACCTGTTAATGAATGCAATCCAGGCCAGCAAGTCAGGTGACATCATCCGCGTCAGCACCCATACCGATAAAGACTACCTGTACATTACCGTCTCCGATCAGGGCACCGGCATCGACCATGCATTCAGGGATAAAATTTTCGACCCATTTTTCACCACCAAAAATGTGGGGGAGGGCAGCGGCCTGGGACTCTCTATCAGCATCGGTATAATGCAATATCACAATGGCACGTTAACGCTAAATAACAACCAACGTGGCGGGGTTGATGCAATCATGCAGCTGCCTTTACAGGCAGATAAACACAAGACGATGACCGAATAGCCAGGCACAAAACACAGACCCAGGTACAAACACAGACTATGCACAATAAACACGTACATTTTATCGATGACGACCCAACCGCCGGTGACCTGTTCCGCCGTTTTGTTCGTGACAAGGATTACACCCTGCACGTATTCAAAAAGCCACTGGAAGCATTACAGCATATCCGTGAGCATGGCAGCGACCTGGTGATTACTGACCTGAGTATGCCGGGCATGTCGGGCCTGGAATTGCTGGAGTCAATTCGGCAGACCGATATCGAACTGCCGATTATTATGATCACCGGATTTTCCACTGAAGACAATGCAATTCGCGCACTGCGCCTGGGTGCCACTGATTTCATTAAAAAGCCCTATGATGTGGAAACCCTGTTACAGCAGGTGGATGATGTACTGCAGCAATCTGCAACGCGCAAGCAGAAAAAACAGCAACGCCCTGGCCTGAAAGACAAACAGGACCAGTTTGGCATGATCGGCCACTCGCCTGCGCTGAATAAAATCTATGACATTATCGACAAGATTTCCGATATTCGCTGCAATGTAATTATTGAAGGGGAGTCGGGCACCGGCAAGGAACTGGTTGCCCATGCACTGCATAATCACTCCGAATTTGCCGACCAGCCGTTTATTGTGATTGACTGTGGCTCACTCACTGACACCCTGCTGGAAAGCGAACTGTTCGGGCATGAGAAGGGCGCGTTTACTGGCGCCAGCCATATGAAACAGGGTCTGCTGGAAGTCGCCAGCGGCGGTACGATTTTCCTCGATGAAATCTGTAATATTTCCGACAGCATGCAGATGAAACTTATGCGCGCAGTACAGGCACAGACCATTACCCGTGTGGGCGGCATTAATCCAATTGAAATCGATGTGCGCTTTGTCGTCGCCACCAATCGCAATATCGAGGAGATGATCGAAGCGGGCCAGTTCCGTCATGATTTATATCACCGTTTAAATGTGGTGAAAATCAGTATGCCACCGTTGCGAGAACGGGAACAGGATCTTGAATTATTAATCGGGCATTTTATTAACGAGTTCAAACAACGTTACCATCGCGATATCACGGGCTTTGATGCAGCCTCAATGGAGCAGCTTAAAAGTTATCACTGGCCGGGTAATATCCGCGAACTTCGCAACCTGGTTGAACGCAGTATTGCGCTGTCCGATGGCCCAACGCTCAATGTCGACCAACACCTTCATCAGCCAGATAACAACAACCGGATTGATGCCGACTCACCCACGCTGGAAGAGCTGGAGAAGCGCTACATTATGAGCACACTGAATAAATTCAACGGCAACCGCGAACAAACCGCCAGCCTGCTGGGCATTAATAAATCTACCCTGTGGCGAAAGCTGCAAAGCTGGCAAGCTGATAACGAATGAAAAGAAAACAGAGATGAGTGGTGGCAAACAGCTTCGCGGTGATGATCTGTTTTCACGCCAGCAAAAGCAGGCAGAAAAATTCGCACAGCAAAAAACTGCACCAGATATTATTTGTGACGGCATACAGACACCGCAAAACTTCGGTTCGATTCTACGCGTTGCGGATGCGCTGGGCTGTAAGAATATTATTCTGCTCGACAGCGAGCTCGATCTAAGCCATAAAAAACTGTCACGCCTTGCACGCAGCACCGAACAGCACCTGAATATCAGCCAGTGCAGTCTGCAGCAATTTCTAACACAACACCAACGCTACCATTCACTCTACGCACTGGAAATCACCAGTGAATCCAGCGACCTGTTCGATAGCAACATTGTCGATTGCGACGGCATTATTATTGGCCACGAAGCACAGGGTGTGCGCCAGGCCCTGCTCGACATCTGCACAGGCGCCATCCACCTGCCCATGTACGGAAAAAACGGCTCAATGAACGTCAGCCATGCGCTGGCCGTGTTCCTCTATGAATGGCGTCGACAGCTATAACTTTCATCGAACGATTAAGTAAAAAATGTTTCGTCAAAATAAAGAAGCATATATTTCTCCCTAGACCCCACTTCACAACATCATTCACTCTGTTGAATGCGTATCACACATAGCAAATTGAAGCCTCACACAAAAAGCCATTAACAAAGAATTGCGTAAATTTACACGGCTGCTTCTAACATGATCGCACTTGCAGTTAGCGTCACAACTGCTATCTTGTAACAGAGGCCGCCGTCCCCTTGCCATGCGTCTGCTGCATGAAATCATCGCGCATTCATCTTCAACAGGATGGCATCACTAGTACAGTGACTCAAAGGAGCTAACACATGTTTAGCAAAATCATGGTACCGGTGGATCTTGCGCATCTGGATGCACTGCAAAAACCCCTTACGGTGGCCACCGATATGGCCCGTCATTACGGTGCCGCACTCTGTTACGTGGGTGTCACCACCTCACAACCCAGTTCGGTCGCGCATAGCCCTGAAGAATACGAAAGCAAACTGATGGCTTTTGCCCAGCAGCATGCGCCGGATAATGGCCAGCCGCCATCAGCCGCAGTGTATAACAGCCATGATCCGGTAGCAGATCTTGATGATATTCTGCTCAAGGCGATTGATGAGGTGCAGGCAGACCTGGTGATTATGGGCACACATCTGCCCCATCACATTGATGCGATCATGCCCGCCAACGGTAGCAAGGTGGCGGCACACAGCCAGGTTTCGGTGTTTCTGGTCAGACCCTGAAACCTCACCTGAAATAATAGCTGCAGCCGTCTTATCAATACCAGGCCAGCAACTTAGGTACCGCCCGCACTCAATAAACAAATGACAGGCAAAGGGGAGACACCCGTGGATAATCAACCCGACACCCAGCAGGACGACAATCGGGCCGCACCCGGCATTCCCGCACCGGAAGGTGCGGCCAATCTAATCGATACCGATTACCAGATCGGCCAGGACAATTACAGCACCAGCAAATTCGGCATCCGCATTGATATCCACGGCGCGGTGTTTATGTTTTCCTCGCTGGTGGTACTGGCCTTTGTGATTATTACCCTGGCACTGCCGGATCAGGCCGGACCGTTGTTCGACAGCATGCGTAAATGGATTACCGGCAACCTGTCATGGTTCTTTCTGCTCGCCGGCAATATATTTGTGCTGGTCTGCCTGGGACTGATTGTCTCGCCGCTGGGCAAGATCCGCATCGGCGGCGGCAGGGCAGAACCGGACTTTTCCTATATCTCCTGGTTTGCCATGCTGTTTGCCGCGGGCATGGGGGTGGGCCTGATGTTTTACGGCGTGTCGGAACCGCTGGGCCACTATGCCTCGTCGCTGGGTGGCACCGCACTGGGTGAGGACGGTCTGCGCAGCGACTGGGCACCGCTGGCCGGTGCCGCCGGCGATGAAATGGCGGCGATGCGCCTGGGCATGGCGGCCACCATTTTCCACTGGGGCCTGCACCCATGGGCAATTTACGCGGTGGTGGCGCTGTCGCTGGCGATTTTTTCCTATAACAAGGGCCTGCCACTCACCGTACGTTCGATTTTCTACCCAATCCTAGGGGAACGCATCTGGGGCTGGCCCGGGCATATCATCGACATCCTGGCTGTGTTCGCCACCCTTTTCGGGCTGGCCACCTCGCTGGGCATAGGCGCGCAGCAGGCAGCCTCCGGGCTGAACTACCTGTTCGGCATTCCGGAGGGAAATATCACATTAGTGCTGCTGATTGTAGGCATTACCGCGGTTGCGCTGGTGTCAATTATTGCCGGGGTGGATAAAGGGGTGAAGCGGCTGTCGGAAATCAATATGGCGCTGGCCTTTCTGCTGCTGATGTTTATGGTGTTTGTTGGCCCCACGCTTTTGATTGCCAGCGGTTTTGTGCAGAACATCGGCCACTACCTGATGGAACTGCCGTTTCTCTCCAACCCGTTTGGCCGAGAGGATACCAACTTCAGCCAGGGCTGGACCGCCTTTTACTGGGCCTGGTGGATTTCCTGGTCACCTTTTGTCGGCATGTTTATCGCACGGGTGAGTCGCGGCCGCAGTGTGCGCGAATTCCTGGTGGCGGTGCTGCTGGTGCCATCCACGGTATCGGTGTTCTGGATGACCGCTTTCGGCTCTACCGCCATCAACCAGTTAATGAACGGCTTTGAAGGCGCAAAAGACGCAGCCCTGTCGGTGCAGCTATTTGAAGTGCTGGGTCAGCTGCCGCTTACCGGTATTACCTCGTTTATCGGCATTGTACTGGTGATTGTATTCTTTATTACCTCATCGGATTCCGGCTCACTGGTGATCGACACCATCACCTCCGGCGGCAAAATCGATGCCCCCAAACCGCAACGGGTGTTCTGGGGGGTATTAGAAGGCGCGATTGCGATTGCGCTGCTGGTTGGCGGTGGCCTGGGTGCATTGCAGGCAATGGCAGTATCCACCGGCCTGCCATTTACCCTGGTATTGCTGGCGGGCTGTTATGCGATTCTCCGCGGACTGATGAGCGAACCGAGACCGAAGTAGGGTTATTATTTTATATTGTAAGTTACAGGCCTGCATCTGCACGAAACTGTAAGTTTGCCGTCCTGGCTAGTGTGTAGTCATTTAAAGTATATACAGGCCGTTATCACCCTGTATCGGACTAAAAGATGAAAAGAATTGGTCCGCTAATAAACGCAAATAGACGCTAATGTTCTAAGTTGCACGCCACAGGCGTGCAACATAAAAGTGCTTTTGCATTTATTTGCGTGTATTCGCGTTAATTTGCGGACTCAATCTTTTTAAATGCCCGCTCATGGCTAGATTCAGCTCTTCAGCTGTACTGTCTGCCTTAGAAATTAGGCCTCAATAGAGAGTTCATTTCCTGATTAAGCCGCTCAGGGGTTATGGGTTTAGTAAGGAAACTATCAATCCCAGCTTCGAGACATCTTTCTTTTTCTTCTTGCAAGATATTCGCAGTCAAAGCGATAATAGGTATCTTTTTCTTATTTACATCCTCTAATTCTCTTATTTTCTTGCTAGCCTCAATACCATCAACCACAGGCATATGTATATCCATTAAAATGATATCAAACTTATTAGCCGAATCATTCATAGCCTCAATGGCTTCAGCACCATTCTTTGCAACAACAACCTTATGCCCATCTCTTTCAAGTAAAGACTTAGCTACATAACAGTTAATTTCGTTATCTTCAGCAAGAAGAATAGACAAAAACTCTGGCTTAGTCTCTTCTGAATCGTCAATTGATTCTTCTTCCTCAGAAACGTCTGCAGCCAGGTCTATTTTCAAGGAAAAGTAAAATGTTGCACCCTTACCCTCATTTCCCTCAAAGCCTATTTGGCCACCCATAGCTTCAACTAATTTTTTTGAAATAGCCAAACCAAGACCACTACCTTCATACTTTTTATTCAAACCCGAGTCTAGTTGCGAAAACTTCTTAAATAACAAATGAACATCCTCGTCTGATATGCCGATACCCGTATCAACCACAGAGAACGACAATACTACAGAGCTAGCATCACGAGAACTTTCTTCAATTCTAAGCGTAACACTACCTTCATCAGTAAACTTAACAGCATTTCCCAGAAGATTAATAAGTATTTGGCGTAGCCGCATCTCATCGCCAATCAACTCACCCGCAACTGACGTCTTGTCCTCTATAATCAACTTAACATTTTTACTATTTGCTCTATTTTCCAGCATACGCATACAGTCATTACATAATGCCGATAAATTAAAAGGACATTTTTCAAGGTTAAACTTGCCAGATTCGATTCTTGAGATATCTAGTATATCATTTAATAACAGCAGTAGCTGTTCACTTGAAACATCAATCGTTCTTAAGTAGCTCGACTGATCTTCTGTCAAGGAAGTACCTTTAAGCAGGTTCAACATGCCAATAATTCCATTCATAGGTGTTCTTATCTCATGACTCATAGTGGATAAGAATTCGCTTTTAGCACGTGATGCTTTTTCAGCTTTTTCTTTTTGATCATGCAGACATTTATGTATTTTTATATCTGCTTGACGTGTTTTTTGTATTTGCATCCATATAACGAACCAGGCCACACCGATAAACACAATTAGAACTACTAGAGCAACTACTATATTTCGCCTTATATGACCTATAATAAAATTATACAGGTCATTATTAGAGTAAAACGTAGCAAGCCCAACAAGTTCATAGTTATATTTTGAATATAATGGAACATCCACCTTGAAACAGTCTTTACAGTTCACCCTCCCGCGTGCAATCACTGTTGTTGAATCATCATTTTCACTTATTTCAATCGCTATACCATGCACATGCGGAACTCCTGTTTCCTTGTTAGAAAGTATAAGTATCTCATCGATCTGTTCTGCTATCTCTTCTATACTAGATTCCTCTCTACCCAATACATCTGCGAGAATCCAGGATTGTGATTGTGCAATGAGCTTGCTTTGTGTTATCGAGTGTTGATTAATACTGGGCTCAAGATAAATTACCCAATAAATAACTACCGCAATAACAAGTGCAAATGCCAGGAATAGAAAAGCAAGACCAAAATGCGCAAGAGTAAAACTAGAAGAAGACTTATATTCATAGTTATTCATATTTACTTGAAACTCTTATAAAGAATTCTTTTAACTCTATTTTTGATTTATGCATTGTATTTATATTTAGGTAAGGCAATATACGATCGCTTACAATAAACCCTGAAAGCACCCCATTTTCTACATCACCTTCAAATGGAGAGAAAAGTAAGTCAGATGATTCGATAGAATGGCTTATAATTTGTTGTGTGTAACTATTCGGCGGCTCTGCAAGAAATACAGCAGCATTACTGGAGTAGTTATTGATATGCTCTTCAAAAGTTAATATTTTTACTTTTAGAGGAATATTTTTAATTTGTTCAATACTAGTCAGACGCTTAGACAGTTTATTCGCTAATCTTAAATTGTTTTCATACAGAATATATATTGGCAAATTGCCTGATTTGTCTTTTTTATCAGAGAGATTGCGGTCTGCAGCAATAACCGCCGGGAATATTTTGATTCCAACCATAATGCGGCGAATTTCACTTTCGTCTGCAGAAGCACCAACGGACAATATACACAGAACAAAAAGCATAATGCCTTTTGAAAAAATATTCCTGTTGTTGCACCAGCTCATTCCTTTAAATATTCCCTTTTTAACGACTAAAAGTCATAGGCCATCTGAAGCCACCACTGACGTCCCGCCCTTGGGTAGTCATCTAAATAGGTTAGCATTGGTGCCGGATATTTAACATCCTGATCGAAAACATTTTTGATACCTAATCTGATGCTAATGTCTTCTCCATATAAACCTGTCAAACTTAAGGTGGCATTAGTAGTGGAATAAGCACCAAGCTTGTCACGAGTATCATCGAATTCTCGATAAGTCTCATCAATATAATGATATTGTATAGACAAATTTGTTTTTGAAACTGGCTGGTAGTTAACCCCCAGATTGGCTATCCAGTCTGTAGAACCGGGAAGCGGCGCATCTGTACTCTCATCATTCGAATCAAGATAAGAGATATTCGCATCTATATCTAGCTTTTTGCTTAAGTGATGTTTTAACTCAAACTCAAGTCCATACATTTCTGCGCTATCAGTATTTCTAAAGCCATTTAGATTTGTAGGCGGTAGCGCATTCACAAATTCAACAAATTTATCCACCTCAGAATTAAACAGGGTAACACCATATTCGCTGTTTAAATTTTTATGTATATAGCCAAACTCTACCGTGCTAATTATAGAGCCTTCTATTTCAGAAGCTCCTGGGTACAAGGCCAGTGATGACATCTCATAAAAAGTGGAAGGACGGAATGCGCGCGCATATTGTACTTTAAAAATATTCTTCTGATCCCTGCGCCAGACTGCTGCCAATCTGGGAGATAACTCTGAATCTATATCGTTATAGTCATCATAACGTAGACCAAATGTTAATGTTAGTTTATCGTTAGGTCGAAACTCTTCCTGAACAGTAGTGCTCAGTATACGGCGTCTTTTATCTGGCTCAACAAAGTACCATTCAGCCAAAGTAACTTCCGATTGCTGGTATTCATTCAGCTCATGATCAACATTAATATCAACATGCTCTACTGACAGTAGTACATTATGTTTTTTATAATCGGTCCATTTAAAGTCTACACCTAAATTGCTGCGACTCTCTCGATAAAATGTATCAACTTCATAAGGGTCGCCACCTGAAGCTGGATCTGTATAGAGATCTTCTTTCGTTTGCTTATTATCTTGCCAGCCTACGTAAACTTCAGAACTCCAACCACCCGACATATCAATCTTTTGCTTTAGTTCCAGTGTTCGATATCGATTACGAGTTACAATACGTTTTTCATCTGGCGGTAAATATTGATTTCTACCAAAATGATCGCCATAACCATCTTTTAGCAACTGGGCCGTTAGTAAAAAATCTTCGTAATCAAGAGAGAATATGACTGTTTTATCTTCGGCAGCT
>JBFFND010000069.1:0-8794 GCA_041563375.1 Gammaproteobacteria bacterium
CATGGGCGCAGCTATAGCCGGCGTATTGCTACTTAATTTCAGCGAACGTCACTGGCCACAAATCCAGGAAGCGCTGATCGGTTCAATGTTTGTACTGGCATCGAGCATCGGTATTTTATTACTGGCGAGCAATCCCCAGGGCGGCGATCAGCTTAAGGATTTACTGGTGGGACAGATTCTCTGGGTGAGTTATCAACAACTGGCAATGGTGGCCGTATTGTATGCGGCGGTGCTCGGTTTGTGGTTTAAATTCAGGCAACAACAATCATCGTTGCTGTTTTACCTGCTGTTTGCAGTAAGCATCACCGCCTCGGTGCAACTGGTGGGCATCTACTTGGTATTCGCCTCACTGATTTTACCGGCACTGGCAATCAGGCGGCTGACGGCTTATGCACTGCCACTGGGTTATCTGCTCAGCGTGCTGGCCTATGCACTGGGGCTGTATCTGTCGGCGCTGGCCGACCTGCCCGCCGGTGCGGTGATTGTGGTTTGCCTGGGTGGCCTGTCGCTACTGACTGCCCTGCTATTGCCCCGGTTAGTACCGAGACTATTACCGGACTTACAGAAACAGCACCGTTAACCAGACAAAAGCACACAGCAATAAGCTCAGCATCACCGCAGCCGAGGCAACATCCTTGGCCATGCCGGATAGTTCATGACGCTCATCACTGATCCGGTCAATAGCCGCTTCAATACCGGTGTTAAGTAATTCCACAATCATCACCAGCAGCAACGAGGCAATCATCAGAATCCGCTCCAGCTTGCTGACATCCAGCCAGAAAGCCAGTGGAACCAGAATCAGCGCAAGAATAAACTCCTGGCGAAAGGCCGCTTCCCTGAGAAAACTGTGTTTGATGCCTTTATATGAATACAGTGTCGCCATAAAGACACGTTTAATGCCGGTATTTTTTTCAATCGCCACAATAATCTATTTCCAGACAGGTATTAAAAAGTGAAGTTGATAACAAGTGTATCTCAGACTCAACTGACTATCCATAACGCAGATTACGCGATGCATAGCAGTGAGTGAGTAAAAGGCTAACGACTATAATTAAAATCTCAGGTGATTAACCAGCCGCATCCGCGGTAACACTCATCCCAGGCGCCCGCTTTTCTACTATATTTGAACCACGACACGGGTTGAATATATCCATCTCAGGGCGATAGGCGGCAGCTGATACATTCATCAGGCCCAGTGCCGAATGAATCAGGTTATCATGAGAATAGGCCTGCTCACTTCTGTTTTTAAGGCACCGTGTATCAATCTGCCTTTTCTGCTGCATACTCTCAGACAACCACACCATAAACGGAATATGCGTCTGCTGCTCCGGCGCCATGAAATAGGGCAGCCCGTGCAAATACACGCCATTTTCTCCCAGCGACTCGCCATGATCTGACATGTAGATCATCGCACTGTTGAAACGATCTGACCGGGCCTGTAAATAGTCAATCACGCTGGAGATAAAATGGTCGTTATACAGCAGCGTATTATCGTAGGCATTTACAATTTCGTCGAGATCACAATTCTGCACCGAACTTTTCTCGCAGGCGGGTTTAAACTGCTCAAACTGTTCAGGGTAACGTTTATAGTAAGACGGTCCATGACTACCCATCTGGTGCAGAACGATTACACCATCAGTTTGCAGACGCGCGAGGTAATCATCCAGTTTGTACAGCAGTATATCGTCCAGACAGCCGTCATCATTACAGTACTTACTCACATCAAGGTTAAGTAAGGTTTCATGTTCGACCCTCTCGCAGACACCCTTACAACTGGAATTATTGTCACGCCATAAAACATTCAAACCCGCATGACTGAATGCATCCAGCAGGTTCTCACGACTCCTTGCGTCATTACCGTTGAAATGATCCTTATCCAGGTCTGAGAACATACAGGGCACGGATTCAGCAGTTGCGGTTGCACAGGAGTGAGTGTTACTGAAATTCACTATATCCTTCTGCGCCAATAAGGGATTGGTGAGCCGCGCATAGCCATTCAGGGAAAAATTTTCGGCACGCGCGGTTTCACCCACAACGATAACTAACAGGTCTCTCCTGGTTTTAGATGAAACGGCCTGAATACGGTGGGCGTCAGCAAATACAGGCTCAAGCGTCTTTGATTGTTGCAGGGTGTTATCTCTCACATATTTATACAGCGACACCATTGGAAACACAGGATTAACCAGGTAGCGCATATCACGATTTTCTCTAAAGACAAACGCATAATCCTTTGATGTCCACATAATACTCAGTGTTGTAATGAGTAACATAACAGACAATAATTTAACTCGTGAGACAATATGACCCGGTAGTGAATGTTTTTCAAGGCGCACGGTGAAAGCCAGTAAAGCTGGCAACACACCTGCGAGGGAAATTGTCAACACCATCTGCCAGTTCATAAGATCTGCAGCTTCACGCAGATTGGTCTGGAAAATATTCTGCAGCATAGACGGGCTAAAAAGCACATGCAGGTGATCGATATGGTAGGCGATCAACGACGATATAATCAGCATCAGCATCACTGCCACCCGCGCGGTCAATAACGCACTTAATACCATTAGAATGATCAGGGTGACTGTCAGCAAAAACAGCGCAAAGGAAACAACAAATAAACCATGCTGGAACGGCTGCTGCCCTAAAGATGACCAGAACGCAGACCACAGGGAAAAGTTATCAACACTTATAATATACAGCGATACCAGCAACAGCATCAGGTTAACATTGACGGTTTTTGAACGAATGAGTTGTAGCATGTAGATTACCCTGACATTGACGATGTCAGGATAATAAAATACACAAGGTTAAATTAAGGTAATATTACGGGTAGCGATGTGTAAACTGAACAAATAACTCAGATACGCAGACGTGATACACACAGCCCGGGGCAATTCAGAAGCCCAAAGTAAAGCGTGCACCACCACTTTCACTTTTAGCCGCATGAATCGTCCAGCCTTCTCTCTCGCAGATACGTTTTATAATCGACAAACCGAGACCAAGATAACTGGCATTGCCACGTTTAACTGCCACACCGCCCTGGTTGACAAACGCCTCAACCACCTCTGGCAGGCCACCGCCATTATCTTCTACTACCAGTGAATCCTGTTCGATATAAATATCAATGCGACCTTTTCGTATATTGGCAATCGCATTCTTAAGCAGGTTGGATACAACTATTGATAGCAGCACCGAGTTAATAAGCTGTTTTATTGCATGATCAGCATGGATGTGTATATCAATATCCTTGCCTGTAAAGGAAGGTTTAAGATTATCAATCACCGAATAACAGAGCTCGGCTAAATCAGTTTCGACGCTGCTGGCCGCTTCGTCCTGACGATTTCGAGCCAGGATCAGGAACGCACTGATCATTTCATTGATATTATCCAGTGCGCCATCAATACGTTTGAACAACAGTTCTTTCTGTTCAGCTGATATACCATTCTGCTTAAGTAACTCGATACTGCTGGAAATAACCATCAGCGGTGTACGTAGCTCATGGCTGATGTCGCCGGTAAACCACTGTTCGCGCTGCAGGTACTGGTTAACCGTATGGATATGCTCATATACAACCTTGACCAGCACACCCACTTCGTCATCCGCGTAGTGCAGATCAACTTCCCGGTAGTTTTTTGGCGTGAGCTGCCTGACCTGGGCTGCCAGACTGACTATGGGCCGTACAATACGCCTGGCCAGTGAACGTGAAAACACAAACGAGGTAAGAACAATGCTGGCAAAAACCATCAGGGTTATAAAATTGAAAACGTTTTCGGTCGACTCCAGGTCACTCTGATCCTTGACCAGCACGAATTCACGCCCACCATAGTCTTTTTTCAGTACATGGTAAGCCTTGCCATCTTCCAGTTCGATATTGTGAGCCCCCATGGGCAGACCACGTACAAAATCCGGCATGGACGACTGACCTGGCTGGTAGATACGGGTATCCGCAGGCACTATGTACTCAACACCTAGTTCCAGCTCTTCTACATAGGCATCCAGGAAAGCATCGAAATGCTGATAGAGCACACTCTCCTCAATATGATCGACATAGAAAATAATTGCCGAGAAGGTGACCATGGTGACAAACAATGTCTGGATGGTAAAGGCAATGACTATGCGGTTTTTTAATGGATGCTTTTTCTGTAAATCAATCATTCGGCCACCGGTTCCCTGATCAGATAACCGATACCGCGCATGGTGTGAATCAGCGGTTGCTCATAGGGGCCATCAATTTTCTTGCGTAACATATGCACCGTGGTCTTAAGTACATCACTTTGCGGCAGGTCATCACCCCAGATATGTTTTTCAATCACCTCTTTTTTAACCACATGGGGTGTATTTTTCATCAGGATTTCCAGCAGCTTGTAGAGCGAAGGATTGAGTTCAATTAACTGACCCTGACGCGTCACCCGGTAGGTTTCGGTATTAAATACCAGACCATCCACCACCAGTTCGGGACTGCTCATACCACTGCTACGTTTCACCAGCGCACGAATTCTGGCTTCGAGCTCGGCCAGTGAAAACGGTTTAACCAGGTAATCATCGGCGCCGGAATCAAAGCCCTGCAGACGTTCTTCCACACTGTCCTTGGCGGTGAGCATAATCACCGGCGTGTGGTTATTGCACTCACGCATAGTCTGGCAAATATCATAACCGTTTACATTACCTGGCAACATAATATCCAGCACAATCACGTCGTAGCGGTGATTACCGATCAGGTACATGGCGGTCATGCCATTGTCGGCGACATCCACAACATAGTGCATATTTTCCAGATAGAGGGTGATGTTATTGAGAATCTCTTTGTTATCCTCAACCACCAGTACATTGGTCATAACGAATTATTTTCCTGCTGCTATAGCCATTAATGATAGCATGCTCTGCAGCATATCAATCCGGCTGTCCAGATGGCACATTCGGCCATGTGCACGCCCAGTTGATATAATAGCGTAATGATAGCGAGACAAAGGTTAACTTAAGGTAAAAACAAGGTGTAATTATGCTGTTACTACGGTTTTACAGCCGCCTACCCAGACTAATATAAGCACACTCGGAGCACGGCCTATGCACGAGAAAAATCCGTCAATTACGCTGCGTACAGCAAGCCTCACCGACCTCGACGAGATCAACAGGGTCATCGCATCGGCGGTAATGAGCTGGAAACTGGCGGAACGAGTCAAACGGCTGTCGCTGCCCAGCCATCAATACGCCGAAATTGACTTTAGACACCTGCAGTTTGTAGTGGCACAGACAGACAAAACTCCGCATGCACAGATTATCGGTGTTGCAGCCTGGGAAGAGGCCGATGCACTGAACTCGCCGGAAAATACACACACGCTGTTATTACATGGCATTTATGTGGATGCGAAACATCACCATCAGGGGATTGGTCAGGCGCTGTTTGACTGCGCACAGCAAGCGGCGATTGAACAACATTATGATGGGCTACTGGTCAAGGCACAGGCAGATGCCAATGGCTTTTTTATTGCCCAGGGCATGCAACCCCTGCCGCCGCAAAATGACCGGCAGTATGGCAACCGTTTCTGGAAGCCATTGCCTGCCGGCCAGTGATATTCACACGCAGTTAGATACGACCGGACTCAACCACATCATTCACCCAGTACACGCTGTGGCCAGCGATACCCGGCACCTGCCGTATCAACTCGATTACCCCGGCCACTTCTGTGTCTTCAAGCAGGATATCCACGCGCACACGGGGAATATAACCCACCACCCGATCACGGGCCGACAGCAGATCATCATCAACCCGCTGCTTGCCGTGACCTTCGACCCGGCTGAAGGTAAAGCCGGACACCTGCTCACGTAACTGATCAGCCAGGTCCTGTTGCAGTTTTTCATGAATAATGACAACGATATTTTTCATCGGTTTAATTCCTGTTCAGTTCGGGGTTAGCGGCCTTATCAGCACGGTTTTCCATCCACGCATAGAGCGTGGGCAACAATACCAGGGTGAGCAGTGTGGAGCTGAATAGCCCACCAATCACCACCACCGCCAGTGGCTGTTGCAATTCCGAACCGGGACCGGTTGCGGTTAAAAGTGGCAACAGACCCAGGCTGGCAATCAGCGCGGTCATCAGTACCGGTCGCAGGCGTCGTTCCGCGCCTTCCCTGACCGCACTCACCACATCACGACCGGCAGCGCGCAGCTGGTTGAAATAACTCACCATCACTACACCATTGAGTACCGCTACACCAAACAGCGTAATAAAGCCCACCGAGGCCGGTACCGACAGATACAGACCGGACCAGTACAGACTGATCACTCCGCCGATCATAGCGAAGGGAATATTCAGAATGATCAGTCCCGCCTGGCGCATCGAGCGGAAGGTAGTAAACAGCATCAGGAATATCAGTACGATTGAGATCGGCACCACCAGACCCAGTCGGGTAGCCGCACGTTGCTGGTTTTCAAACTGGCCACCAAATTCCAGGTAGTAACCCTGTGGCAAGTCAACATTTTGCGCCAGCGTGTCACGCACCTCATCGACAAAACTCACCACATCGCGACCATCTACATTGGCCTGAATCACCACCTGACGCTTGGCCGACTCCCGTGCAATTTCCACCGGACCATCCACTTCAGTAATGTCCGCCAGCCGACTCAGCGGTACACTGGCACCACCAGGGGTGCGGATATACAACTGTGCAATCGATTCGGCATTGTTGCGAGCCTGCTCGGGGAAGCGCAGCACCACATCGGCGCGACGGTTGCCTTCGCTGATTCTGGTCACCGGCTTGCCAGCTACCGCGGTTTCAATCAGCTGGTTGATATCCTCGACGTGA
Organism: Gammaproteobacteria bacterium; assembly: GCA_041563375.1. Taxonomy (GTDB): domain Bacteria; phylum Pseudomonadota; class Gammaproteobacteria; order SZUA-229; family SZUA-229; genus SZUA-229. Next base: position 6,799 of record JBFFND010000069.1, read on the forward strand.
ATACCGTAACGGGAAATGGCATCGGGCCTGATATTCACCTGCAGGTATTTCTGCCCGGAGAGCCGACTGCGGAATACATCCACCGCGCCGTCAATCTGCGAGACCTGCTGTTCGATTTCTTCGGAGAGACGCTCCAGCTCTGCCAGCTCATCGCCGTAGAGCTTGATTGCCATCGCAGCTCGTACACCGGTCAGCATTTCTGACACCCGCATATCAATCGGCTGGGTGAAGGCATAGTCTATACCCTCAAACTGCTCTAGCTTGTTACGCAATTTATCGTGGAATTCATCCAGGCTAATGGTCCATTCAGATCGGGGTTTGGTGAGCAGGAAATTATCGGTCTGGTATAAACCCATCGGATCCATACGCAGTTCATCAGCACCGGTACGGGAGACCACACCAACCACCTCGTCCAGCTCCATCATCGCCTGCTGGATAGGCTGGTCACGTTCTAATGAATGCTCCAGTGAAATATCCGATGCCTTTTCTACAATCACTACCGTGGTACCCTCATCCATCAGCGGCATAAACTCCTTGCCGATAGAGGGGAAGATAAACGCCGCAACCAGCAACGCGACCAGCGCCAGTGAGACCGCCATCAGGCGAAAGTTAATCGCCCAGTTAACGATGGGCCGGTAAACAGATTTCAGGCTACTCAGCAACCAGCCGTCTTTTTCATGTCCGCCCTTCATTAACAGGCTGGACAGTACCGGAATAATGGTCAGTGACAACAACAGCGACGACAGCAGCGCAAATGAAATGGTAATTGCCAGCGGCTTGAACATCTTGCCTTCCAGTCCGGTCAGACTAAACAATGGTAAGAACACCACGATGATAATCAGCACACCGGAAATAACTGGTGTTGCCACTTCAAACACCGCGCGGTTTACCAGATGCAGTTTGCTCACCCCTTTAGGCTGATGACTGAGCCGGGTGTGAATATTTTCCACTACCACTACCGCGGCATCCACCAGGATACCAATGGCAATGGCCAGCCCGCCCAGTGACATCAGGTTGGCGGAAATATTAAACACATACATCAGTGAAAAGGTCATTAACACTGACAGCGGCAACACCAGTGCCACGGTAAGCGCCGCACGAATATTACCCAGCATAATCAGTAATACCAGCATCACAAGTATCACCGCTTCCCCCAGTGCTTTTTCTACCGTCCACACCGCCTTGTTAATCAACTCACTGCGATCATAGAACGGAATAATTTCTACGCCTTCAGGCAGCGCCGGTTTCAACGCCTCAAGCTCGGCCTTGATACCCTGTACTGCAAGTCGGCTATTAGCACCTTTACGTAACAGCGCAAGGCCGGTTACCACTTCTCCTTCGGCATCCGCGGTGACTGCGCCAAAACGAGTCATATGGCTGATCTTCACTTCTGCCAGATCAGAGATATGCACTGGACGACCATTACGTGTGGCCACACTGATACCACGAATATCATCGACATTTTTTAACAGCCCCACAGTACGAACCAGCAACATGGATTTGTCACGATTAATACGATCACCACCGGCATTGCGATTGCTCTGCTGTAGTGCATGTTGCAGGTCATCCATAGTCAGGCCATGACGCAACAATGCCTGAGGGTCGGGAATCACCTCAAAGCTGCGAACTTCACCGCCCAGTGAGTTAATATCGGCGATGCCTTCAACGGTGCGTAGTTTTGGACGGATCAGCCAGTCCTGCAGACTGCGCAACTCCTGGTTGCTATAACCTTCCCCCTGTATACGATACATAAATATTTCACCCACCGGGGTGGTGATCGGAGCCAGTCCGCCATCGATATCCTGTGGTAATTCTCCCCATACCTGACCCAGGCGTTCACTCACCTGGTTACGTGCCCAGTAGATATCGGTACCATCTTCAAAATCGATAACAATAATCGCCAGCGCATATTTGGTAGTGGAGCGCAGTACTGTCTGTTTAGGTAACCCCTGCATTTCCATTTCAAGGGGAAAGGTAATGCGCCGTTCCACCTCGG
>JBFFND010000070.1:0-8783 GCA_041563375.1 Gammaproteobacteria bacterium
CCCCCCCCCCGGTCCTGCAGAAGAAAAAAACCTGATATATCCGATATTTACATGACTGATTGGCATGCCTGGATGGTTATGAGCCAGTGATTGAAGCGTCGCAGATGGCTGTAAGTAAGGCTATCGATGCGATGCGGCTGGCCAGGTTAATACGGAAAAGAGGCAGCCAGATTGCCGGAGGTGGTAAATCGCTGGATCAGATAGACAGCGCATGTTGACACAATAATGCTATAGCATGGGTGTGTGCCTCAATCACCACATGGTCGCAGCTGCCCTTGACCCGGAAACATCACGGCTACCGCCTGCACCATCCAGCAGCCCCGTATAAGCAACAAACCGGCTGCCATGTTTTGCGAACGACTACATCAGGGTTAGCCTATGAAGGCTCACAGCACGGTTCTATATTCCGAAACTGATGATTTCGTAACAGTTGTTCAGTTGACCACTTGATTAATTGATAGCGGGTATGTATTCTCGCGGAATGGAAATTGTGCGTTCATTTTTTGCTAAAAAATATCTCTTGGTTATGTGGCTAAGTCTATCGTTGATCTTTGCGCTAATCACGGGTGTACATATGCATGTTCAGCACAATGATCACTACCTGGATGTGCCTGAACATTTTGTTAGCAAAAATGTGGAATTGATCCAGTATGAAATGCATGAGGCTGTCGGCCATCATGAGGGTACGGTCGATGTCAGTCTGGACAGCCTGCTAAAGAAGCTGAGTTCAATCTCCATATTAGTATTTATTTTCCTCTCTAGCTGTTTATTAATAACACCCGTACGGCAGTGTTACCATCATCGACGCTCTTTTAAAGCACGGCTTATTTTCTTTATCCATCAGCTCCACCCGCCACTACGTGCACCACCTGTGCATTTGCACAATTCAATTTAATTCCTTTTAAATTATTGCCTGTTCCAGGCTGTCGGTGACTAAATATGTCTGACCGATAGTCATGTATTGCATGACGAAAATATATTTTCCGACCTGCTGCGTTAAGGAATAGCCAGTAACTATCTGCGCATAAACAACCTGGGGGATAACATCAGAATGTTATCGAAATATCAGATTTTAAGTGTGCTTGCAGCACTGTTTTTATTAAGTGTAGTTCAGGCCGCTGACTCAAACGGATTGACTGATAAAGATTCAATTAGTCTTTATCAGGCTGTGTCGAGGGCAAGTGCCCATAACCCGGCCCTTGCAGCACTAAATTTTGAGTTGAGTGCACAACGTGCAGAGGCTGAGCTGGCAGGGTTAAGCCAGAGTCCTAGTGTGACCTTTGAAGTAGAGGATATAGCAGGCACAGGCGGACATACAGGCCTGGACGCTGCGCAGGCAACGCTGGGTGTTGCCTGGTTGGTAGAGGGTTCTATCCGGCAGGGGCGGCAGGCCTTTGCCAATGCTAAAACACATTCTGTTCTGGCAGAGATGAATTTGAAAAAACTGGATATCGCATCTGAAACGGCCCGCTTATATCTTTACTGTCTTGCTAATCAGGCGCGGCTTGAGATGACCGAGCAATCGGTTGTACTGGCCGAAAAAACAGTAGCAGAAATCAAAAAACGACTGCAGATCGGCAAAACGGCAGATGTAGAGCTATCACGTGCGCAAGCAGAGGTGGCACGAAGAAAACTCGATGCAGAGGATGTTGAACATGAGCTGGCATCCTCCTATCGCCTGCTGGCTGCTCAGTGGGGAGAAACGATACCAAAGTTTTCCAGTGTTACTGGTGACATATTCGTAATGCCTCAGCCGATAGCATTTGATGTATTAAAACTTCGCATGGCGAATAATCCTGAGTTTATTCGCCTGTCTACCGAGAGAAATGTAAAACAGGCCGCATTAGAGCTTGAAAAGTCGAAAAGCAGTGCGCCATGGGAAGTTAAGCTTGGGGTTCGGCACTATGAGGCAAACCAGGATCAGGCACTGGTTGCCGGAGTATCGATTCCTTTTGGTGAACGTAGTCGAAACAAGGCGGGTATTGCCCGGGCTCAGGCGAAAATTTCTGCACTAGGCGCAGAGGAAAAGGCATTGCAGGTAAATTATCAGACAATGTTGTTTGTGGAGTACCAGGAATACCTTCACAGTCTGCATCGCATGAATGCTTACCGTAATGAAATTATCCCCAAACTTGAGTCAGCTCTTAAGAAAACGCGCAAGGCATATCAGCTGGGGCGTTACAGTTTTCTGGAGTGGCAAAGCGTGCAATCAGATTTATTTGAGGCACAGGCAGAGTTGCTTGAATCGAGTGTTGATGCTCACTTGAAAATGATTCAGATAGAACGTTTAACCGGTGTGCAGCTGGCATCATCGAATAAAGATAAAGAATTTTGAGGCCAATGATGAATACAAATAATACAATTAAGTTTTTTGCAATGATATGCCTGAGTCTGTTGATACTGGCATGTTCTGATTCTAGTACCGAGAAAGTCGATGCTGTGAATATGCATGGTGAGGCGGCTGAGCCAGAAGTCGAAAAAGGCCCACACCGGGGTCGTATGTTGCATGATGGTGATTTTTCACTTGAGCTGGCAATTTTTGAAACCGGCGTACCCCCTGAGTTCAGGGCCTGGGCGACAATGGAAGGTGAATTACTGTCGCCTGATGATGTAAAGCTGAATATCAAACTGACACGCCTTGGCGGTAAGGTCGATAACATAAACTTTGCACCACAAGGTGATGCTTTGCGTGGTGATATGGTGATTTATGAGCCGCATTCATTTGTTGTTTCGATCAGTGCAAGTTATCAGGGAACGGAACATCGTTGGCAATATGATAATTTCGAGGGGCGCACGCAGATTGAGCTGGTAGTTGCCGAAGCATTAGGTATCAAAACAGAACCTGCAGGCCCAACCACATTACATGAAACAATTGAGGTGTTTGGACGAGTCGTTCCTGCAGCCAATGGGATAAGTAATCTGACTGCGCGTTTTCCGGGCGTAATAAAATCAATTACTGTTGATATTGGTGAATATGTTAAGAAAGGCCAGACACTGGCAACCGTAGAGAGTAATGAAAGTCTTAATATTTACCATGTCAAGGCACCGATTGATGGTGTGATTGCTGAGCGACTTGCCAATGTTGGAGAGCAAACCGGTAACCAGATGATGTTTGCGATTATTAATGCTTCGCGTGTCTGGATTGAACTCGCATTGTTTCCGGCGGATCGCCAACGGGTTAAGGTCGGAGCAGTTGTGAATATTATAAACCCGGTTACTGATGTATTCACAGCAGGCAGAGTAGAGAGCATTAATATGGCTGCCGAAGCTAATCAGACGGTTAAAGCACGTGTTGAGATTGATAATAAAGATGGTCATTTCATACCCGGTAGTTTTGTCAAAGCTCAGGTTGAGGTGGCTCAATATGAGGTTGAACTCGCCGTTAAGAAGACAGGTTTACAGGCTTTCCGTGACTTTACAGTTGTATATGCCAGAGTGAATGATGAGTATGAAGTGCGCATGCTTGAACTTGGCCGACAGGATGAAGAATGGGTTGAAGTTTTGGGAGGGCTGGAGCCAGGTACTCTTTATGTCAGCGAAAACAGTTACGTTATAAAAGCCGATATTGAAAAATCGGGCGCGTCACACGACCACTAAGGATCAGTCATGCTTGATTATATTATTAGAATTTCATTGCAGCGTCGTGGCCTGGTGTTCTCACTGGTCTTTGTCCTGATGTTGTTGGGCGCCTGGAAGTTTACCCAGTTGCCGATTGATGCGGTACCCGATATAACCAATGTTCAGGTTGTTATCAACACCGAGGCACCCGGTTATACCCCGCTTGAAGCCGAGCAACGAGTCAGCTATCCGATTGAAACAGCTATGTCAGGAATTCCGAACCTGTCCTATACCCGGTCAGTATCGCGTTATGGGTTATCCCAGGTGACGGTGGTTTTTGAAGAGGGTACTGATATCTATTTTGCTCGCCAGTTGGTGGATTCTCGCCTTGGGATTGCAAAGTCACAGATACCTGTAAATCTTGAGCCTGAACTGGGGCCTATAGCCACCGGGCTGGGTGAAATATTTATGTTCACTGTGGATGCTGAGCCGGGTGCGGCGAATAAAGACGGGACTCCGGTTACCCCGATGGACTTACGCACTGTACATGACTGGATAATCCGGCCGCAGTTAATGCGGGTTCCAGGAGTTGCCGAAGTTAACCCCATTGGTGGCTTTAAAAAGGAAATCCTGGTAGCGCCAGATCCAGCTAAATTACTCGCCTATAACGTTACATATGTCGAAGTGGTTACTGCGATTGAGCAGAACAACAGTAATCGTGGTGTTGGCTTTATCGAGCGTGATGGTGCGCAGTTGTTGATGCGTGTTCCGGGCCAGGCGAACAGTCTTGAAGATCTGCGTAGACTTGTAATTAAACAGCATAATGGCATACCGATCAGTATCATGGATGTTGCTAGCGTGAGACTCGGTAAAGAATTACGCACCGGTGCAGCAACACAGAATGGTCGCGAAGTCGTGATGAGTACGGTGTTTATGCTGGTCGGTGAGAACAGTCGAACCGTGGCGAACGACGTAGCGATAAAGCTGGAAGAAGTCAAAGCCAGTTTACCCGAAGGGATCACGGCTACGGCGGTATATAATCGTACAAGCCTGGTTGACCAGACACTACGTACAGTACAGAAAAATCTGCTTGAAGGTGCCTTGCTGGTTATTGCCATTCTGTTTTTTATGGTAGGCAATGTGCGTGCTGCACTGTTGACGGCGGCAGTTATACCCGTTGCAATGTTAATGACGATTACAGGAATGGTGCAGAGTAAGGTTAGTGCCAATCTGATGAGTCTTGGGGCACTGGACTTTGGCCTGATCATCGATGGTGCGGTTATTATCGTTGAAAACTGCCTGCGTCGTCTTAGTCTGGAAAGCAAAAGGGGTGTTTTGTCTGTTAATGAGCGTCTGGAAGTAGTATTTGACGCAACCCGCGAAGTGATTCGTCCAGCCCTGTTCGGGGTGTTTATCATTACCGCGGTATACATTCCTATTTTCGCGCTCAGTGGCGTCGAAGGGAAAATGTTTCACCCAATGGCGTTGACGGTAATTATGGCACTGGTGAGTGCAATGATTCTGTCATTGACCTTTGTACCGGCTGGTGTTGCTATTCTATTTCGAAAACCCATTGAAGAAAAAGAAGGCAAAGTAATCAAGCTGACAAGAGGGCTTTATAAGCCTGCATTGATGCTTTCAATTAAATATCGCAATATTGTTATTAGCCTGGCTATTATTTTTGTGGTGCTGTCTCTTTCGTTGATCCCCCGGCTTGGTTCAGAATTTGTTCCGAACCTTGATGAGGGCGATATTGCAATGCATGCATTACGAATCCCTGGTACATCATTACAGCAGGCTATTGCTTTGCAGGAAACTCTTGAAGAGGAAATTAAAAAACTACCTGAAGTTGATACTGTCTTTGCCAAAATTGGAACTGCAGAGGTAGCAACCGATGCAGTACCTCCGAGTGTGGCTGATAATTTTATTATACTTAAGCCAAGAGAAAGCTGGCCAGATCCTGATAAAACCAAGGAGCAGGTAGTGGCAGACCTTGAGGCGCTGGTATCACCAATACCTGGTAATCGCTATGAGTTCTTACAGCCGATTCAGATGCGATTCAATGAATTGCTCGCTGGTGTTCGTGCTGAACTGGCAATTAAGGTCTTTGGTGATGATTTCGAACAGCTTATTGCGATTGGTGACCAGGTAGAAAAGGCTGTGAATAAGGTAGATGGTGCAGCTGATGTTGCTGTTGAGCAGACAACTGGCCTGCCTGTAATGACAATAGTGCCGGATCGTGAAATGATGTCCCGTTATGGTCTGACGCTATATGAGTTGCAGGAAGTTTTGTCAACCGCATTGAATGGTCGCGTAGCAAGCCAGCTATATGAGGGTGATAGACGATCTGAAATTGTCGTCAGACTGCCAGAAGATCTAAGAACCAGCACAGCAGTGCTCGAACGTCTTCCCGTGCATCTTGCAAATGGCGATTATGTGCCCCTGTCAGAAGTTGCGAAATTAGAACAGGTTGTTGGTTATAATCAGGTCTATCGTGAAAACAGTAAACGCAGGATTGTGGTTACTGCAAATGTACGCGGACGAGATCTTGGCTCATTTGTAAATGATGTGCAAAAGTCAATAGAAAATGAAGTGGAAGTACCTGCGAGTTACTGGGTCGAGTACGGTGGGACCTATGAAAAACTTCAGTCAGCTACACAACGCCTGTTAATTGTAGTGCCACTTACCCTTGCACTGGTGATCGGCTTATTGATTATGGCATTAGGATCTGTAAAGGATGCTGCGATTATATTCTCAGGCGTCCCCCTGGCATTAACTGGTGGTATTCTTGCGTTATTGCTGCGCGATATACCATTTTCTATTTCGGCTGCGGTCGGATTTATTGCATTGTCAGGTATAGCAGTATTAAACGGGCTTGTTATGGTTGCCTTCATACGTGATTTGTTAATGCATGGTAAGCAACTTCCCGATGCAATCATTGAAGGTGCCTTGACGCGACTGCGACCAGTGCTGATGACGGCGCTGGTTGCGGCACTGGGCTTTATCCCGATGGCTTTAAATACAGGGATAGGATCAGAAGTCCAAAGACCACTGGCTACCGTTGTGATTGGCGGTATTATCTCGTCAACACTGCTGACGCTGGTTGTTTTACCTGCACTTTATAGCCTGGTGCATCGTAATCATAACAAAGCTGTTAACAGCTGATGTCAGGACAATACATTTTATTGATATTATGAAAGAGAAGTTTATGAAATTATTTATATTTTTTGCAGGGCTTTTATTGTCGTTCAATGCCTCTGCCCATGGTATGTCAGAAGCCGATAAGTTGCGTATCCTGGAAGCTGGTTATATGGAATATATTGAATTGGGTGCCAGTCACATGTTAACTGGTTATGACCATCTATTGTTCCTGTTTGGTGTTGTGTTTTTCCTGACCCGCTTCAATGATATTGTAAAGTTCATTACAGCCTTTACAATCGGTCACTCTATCACGCTTATTTTTGCTACGATTTATGAGGTCCATGCAAATTTTTATCTGGTTGATGCTTTTATTGCATTAACGGTGTGTTATAAGGCGTTTGAAAATCTCGATGGTTTTAAGCGCTATCTAAACTACCGTGCGCCGAATTTGCTGTGGATGGTGTTTGGTTTCGGTCTGGTTCACGGTTTTGGTCTGTCGACACGCCTTCAGCAGTTGCCGCTGCCCGAAGAAGGTCTGATCCTGGATATTATCGCATTTAATGTCGGCGTCGAGGTTGGGCAGATCGTCGCGCTAGCTATTATGCTGTTTCTGCTTTCTGGCTGGCGAAAGAGTGATTCATTCAGGCATTTCGCGAAAGCGTCAAATGTGCTCTTGATGTCGCTGGGTATTTTACTGTTTATGCTGCAAATGCACGGCTACCAGCATAGTGCCCATGCGGATGAGTTTCCATTAAATAAAGATGATCATCAGCATGTGCATGAAGATATGAAATCGACGAATACACCGTCTGCATTAGATGGTTATAAAAAACGCATAATGCCAGTGCCTGAGATCCAGTCAGAATCTGGGTCAGATACAGTGAAATCATCTGTCCACACGCATGATGATGGCTCATATCATTCTCATTAATTAAGATAGGTAAATTTAATGCTTAAACAATTTTTTCTTGTATTATCATTGCTGTGTGTCTGGCAAACAGCTAATGCACACAGTGGTGGACATGGTCCGGTTACTGAAAAACAGGCTATCGAGATTGCATCACAAACAGCCAGTCAGTTTGTCAGCTTTGATCCCGGATTAGGCTTTGGCAAGCTGGATGCCAGCTGGAACAGGGTTCCTTCTGATAACAAGCAAGTGTATAAAACGGGAGACGGCTATTACATTATCAGTATTGTAAATCCCGTCGAAGGTAAGACTCTCTATGTGCTGGTATCAATAGGCGGTGAAGTCTATGACGCAAATTTCACCGGTGTGTTCCCGGGGCTGAAATAGATTGCATTATTGAATTACTTTGAAATGAACAGTTGAATTTAATTGTGAGTTCACCAGGTCAGTGAATCTGGGAGTATTGGAAATTTCACAGGGTTGGGATATTCTTTATCTGGTTTTGGTTGACTAATAATTTGTAGTTATAACTATTAGCCCGTGATGATAATCACCACGGGCTGTGAATTATATACCTGCATTATTAGCATCAGTTAAAGCTACTTTGCTGTGAACTTTCTTGCAAAAGCTGTGTTTACTGACTGGTTACCTGTTAGCTATTAACTACGGCCTATGTTGAGGTATATGATGTTTTCCAATGACCTTTACGGTGCTCGCCTGGGGTCCGGAATCACCGGTTTCTTCATCGAAGCGTACCTCCTGGCCCACATCAAGCTGATCAAAGTCCTGGTTGATGACACTGTGACGATGAAAATAGACTTCACGGCCTTCATCAGTGACGATAAGTCCAAAGTCTTTATCAGGTGAGAGCGATACAATCTCTCCATGTGGCGGCGTTTCGTGCCGTTTGGTTTTATGACGTAGTTTGTCTGTATAGGTTTTCAGTTGCCGGGTCGCGGCATCAAAGGCATCCCGTATCGAGACATGCATGGATTCATGGGCATGGTTTGTATTCTGCTCGCGGCTTACCACCAGTTCATCACCGGGCACCGTGAGGTCAATGCGGGTATGAAACAGGTTTCCCTGGTGATGGTGCTGGTGATTGCACTCAACCACGACTCGGCAGCCCATGATAATTCCGGGAAAAAATTTATCCAGTTTTTCCACCCGTTTTCGC